>NZ_KV788341.1:0-5398 GCF_001807215.1 Corynebacterium sp. HMSC05D08
TCTTACAGATGAACTCGACAGAGAAACGATTCCGGTATTCATCGATGAACCGGATCATTTCCGACGTTTTGGGTCGAGTTCCGACGCGAAAAAAGCTGAGGCAGCCTTTAAAAGTTCATTGGTGTCGCGTAGCTCTTGATTTTCACGGCGAAGCCTCGCGTTTTCGGCGGCCAGATCTTCAGGCACGGGTTCTGGGATGTTTCCCGCACGGCGGGCCTGTTGGGTCCATTGACGGGCTGTGTGCCATGACACCCCCAGCTTTGGGGCTACTGCCTGGCACGCGGCTTGCATCGACATATTTTCCGCCAAGATGCGGTCCTCTACAAGACGGACCACACGATCCTTCGCATCCTGGTCAAATTTTCTTGGCATATTCCAGATTTTCCCATCTACTCAAACGGAACAAAACCTGGGACACTTCACTGCAGTGGTGCGAACTCGTGCTCCACTATGCTGAGACCCATGATTGCTCAGACGGGAAATCTGCGCCAATGGCAGTATTTCGTGGCTTTAGCGGAGACCGGTAGTTTTACAGCGGCGGCAGCGCGACTGGGAGTGAGTCAGCCGCCTGTCTCCAATGCCATTAAGCGCTTAGAAGCTGGTGTAGGTACACCGCTATTTATCCGAGGGGCGGGGGAAGTGAAACTAACCGAGGCAGGGTTGACCTTGCTTCCATATGCCCGGGTGATTAATCGCGATCTTCAGACTATGCATTCGATGATTGACGGTATCCGAAGTGGTGCGCAAAGCGGGTTTCGTTTGGCCATCAGTAGTGCGCTTCCAAGCGAGATAGGATCGCGTATTGCAGCAAAGGCACAGCAGCATGATGGAGTAGTTTTGTCGTCACTGCCTTCTGTTGAGATTCTTGCCCGTGTTGAAGAAGGCGCTATTCATGCGGGGCTTGTTCAAGCTCCGGTTCCCTTGGGTACTCACCGCAGTGCGAGGCAGTTTTCTCTGTCACGTGATCTAGTGGTGCCGCCGGGGTATTCAAGGTTGGATAAGACCTTGTCTCAATTGAATCTGCTGGTGGAGAACCTGAATGACAATTCAAGTGCAGCCAGTGGTTTGGCGAGAGAGCTATTTCGGTCGGGTGTGTCTTGCGAAATTAATGATTCAGAGGATGCTCTAGGTAGGGGCTTATTGATTGGAAGAGGGGAGGGGATGTCTTTGGTATTTCGCGGTTTTCACCAGTTTGACAATGCTATTGAGCTTCCTTCCCGTTTCGATTTTTCCGTGGATGTAGTGGTTCGCCGAGGTGGGATGGACAATGGCGCCGAGGCCATGGCGGTCGCCGAAAGAATTTGTCGAAGGATTAACCAATGACTGCACGGATGGAGATGGCCCTGGAAAACGTGTTGATGCGGTCGGGGTGTGAGGGATGGTGGTGTGCATCGCGACTGCACGATGGGGTGACTATCGGACGCAAACAAGACGAGAAAATTACGGTGGCATCCTTATATAAAATCCGGCTCCTCCACCTCACTTTGGAAGCGATTCAACGAGGTGATCTGGATCCTCGTCTTCGTGTTGACGTTGCACCGTCCAAAGGAACTTACGAAGGGTATGGGTTCGCTGCCTTTGATGACGCAGTGAACGTGAGTCTCCGAGACTTAATGAAACAAGTCGCATCGGTGTCAGATAACGTGGCCGCCCACGAGATTTTGCGTCTACTGCCTGCGTGGGCTCGAGAAGCATTTCTTAAACGGTTTCCACCTCATTATGACTTGCAAGATCGGAATAGCTTAGTGACGGCGGAGAAACAATTGCGTCAATATGTTCAATCCCAAGGGGGGAGTAGTACAGATATAGCGTTTTCTGCAGTCTCTTCGTTGGCGGAAATAACTAATGACTTGGAACAGGTTTGGAAAGACGATAGTGCAGCGGTACGTCGATCTATGTGTGAACTCTTGGGGTTGCAGGTGTGGCGTCACCGTGTTCCTTCAGGCTTTCCTCCAAGCGGCGTTGATATCTATGGAAAAACGGGCACTGTAGGACTTCTCCATGGTGAAGCTTCGATTATCCAGGTTGAGGGCGAGGAGCCCATTGTGGTGTCCATCATGCTGAAACAGGTGGTGCCAGAACAAGCAATGAGTACTCACGATGGTGCTATTGGCGAAGTGGCTAGACTGCTCGTGGACGCTCTTCGTTAGAATTTCTGCCACTTGAATACACACTTCTACCATCGCCTATATGTGAATGAAATGAGACAATTGCATTATGTGATATTGGTGGCATCCAATGCGTCTCACTTAACGTCACTCCCATGATGACTAAGCACAATCGTTTCCGTCAGTCGGTGATTGCACTCTGTTCGCTCTCCGCAGTGATGTTGAGCAGCTGTTCAGCTCTACCGTGGGAATCAGACTCAGACGTATTTCTCAAAGCTTTCAACGCGGGAGATGACAGCAAGGCTGCACGGTATCTGGATCATCCAGACCCGGAGCGCGCCCTTCATGAATTTCGGCAGTCACTTCATGGTGTGAAGGTCAACATCGAAAAATCTGATATTTCCAATGGAAAGCAGAATACTCATGTGACTTGGTCCAAAGATGGTGTGGAGTTGGAGAGCAATGGTCGGCTCGTCCTTAGTGGACAGGATGGTAAGCCTCAATGGTTGCCTTCGATCTTCGAAGCTCAGTTGAGCGATGATTCCGCACTCTTTTTTGCTGAAGATAAACAGTACGATCTTCCAATTAAAGATCGCTTGGGCAATGAATATATGACCTGGACGAAAGTTATTCAGGTACGAGGTCGCAAAGATATAGCCTCTAGAGCGCAGGAATTGGCCCAGATTTTTGCACCAGTGTCTCCCACAACGACTAAGGAGTGGATCGAGCAGACCTTGGGAGAGTCTCAGGATGAAGACACCGTGCTCCTCACTTTGAGGCAGGAAGAATTCCGGAAGATACAAGAGCAACTTAGGACCTTTGAGGGAATTTCCACTGTGGAGCAGGGGCGTCTCTTAAGCGTGTCCAAAACTCTTAACTCTCCGCTGGATGCTGAATTGAACAAATATTGGGAGTCAGTGCTCGATGCTAATTCAGGATGGTCGATACGCGCTGAGAGTTCACAAGGTATGACGACGGTAGCCTCTGAGCCGCCTCGCCGAGTTCAGCCAATCGCAACCACTCTGGATATCACACTGCAAAGCGCAGCAAAACAAGCAGTGGACAGTGAGCAACGTGCCGCAGTTCTAGTCGTGCTCAATCCTAGAACAGGAGGTGTCCTTGCCGTTGCACAAAATGACAAGGCAAATAACCAAGGGCCAATCGCACTCACCGGGCTATTCCCACCGGGATCGACGTTCAAAACTGTGACCACAGCGGCGGCACTAGAGGCAGGGGCAGTCAGCATGGATGAGGAACTACCTTGTCCTAGCAATATCACCGTCGCTGGACGCAAGATTCCCAACGATCATGACTTCGATCTAGGTAGCGTTCGACTGGAAGAAGCTTTCGCCCAATCATGTAACACAACCCAAGCGGTCATTTCGGATCGTTTGGGAGAAGATGATCTGCAACGGACTGCTTTAGAACTCGGAATTGGCTCCGACTTCGACGTACCAGGGATGACCACACTTACTGGTTCGGTGCCGCGGACACCGGCTGGACCTCCTCGTGTGGAGGCTTCTATTGGACAGGGCGAGGTTCTAGCTAGTCCATTTGGGATTGCGCTCATGCAATCGACTGTCGCTAACGGCGGCTTGCTTGTTCCTCCACAGCTCATTCAAGGCGAACAGACAGTAGTGAATAAACAGGCAGACCAGCATGTCAGCGATACAACTATTCAAAGCCTCCGGACGATGATGAAATCAACAATTGACCACGGTTCAGCTAGGTCGTTGAGTGATCTTAGTGCACTTGGCGGAAAGACTGGTACAGCAGAAATTGATGGCAAGCTTTCCAATGGCTGGTTCGCTGGAACGACAGGGGAATTGGCGATTGCGTCCCTTGTAATCGAAGGAGATTCTTCTCAGCCAGCTGTGGAAATGGCCGGGCGTTTCCTTCGCTCGCCGGATGTTCAGAAATTCTCTGGAATTCAATAAACTTGCGTCATAACCTCTAGCACGGGTTAAGTAAAGAAAAGTGTGTCTTTTCCGGGCGTGTTGCGGTTATTTGATCCAGCCTTTTTGGATGCCGAGGTTGTGTTGGTAGCTGGTGTCGATGGCGGTGTCGTATTCTGCTGGTGCACCGATGTCATTGGTAGTGGCTGTGGTGTTGTGGGTGATCAGGTCTGTTGCTGTGGAAAGTGCGTCTTGACCCCATCGTTGGTCCCTGGCGATCTTGACCGGATCGTCAGGGACTTCTGTATGTAGATACAGCCACCAATCCATCACTGTGCGTTGATGCGGTAGTGATAGTCCGCGGTGTCTGCGGGCTAGTTCTTTTATGGGGGCGTTGATGCCACCTTCGAGGCTGTTTGTTGTTGCTGCAAGGTTGTCGGGGTCGATGGTTGTTGGTGGGGGTTGCAGGTAGGTAAACAGCAGGTCTGAAGTGCCCCGGGTTTTGTTCCTAGGCATTTGCCTTGATTTCTATTATTTCTTGCGGCGGGTGCTGGTCCCAAAATTCGGTTTCCACTTCGACCGGGGTTCGGTATCCCAAGCTTTGGTGAAGCCTCGTCTCGTTCCACCATGACACCCACTCAAACGTCGCGATTTCCACCTCGACAACCTCATCCCACCTGCGAGTATGGATCAGCTCGTTTTTGTAGGAACCATTAACGTTTTCCGCCAGAGCATTGTCATAGGAATCCCCGACAGTTCCGGTGGAAGCGGCAATCCCGTGCTGGGCAAGACGCTCGTTGTAGACAACGCTGACATACTGCGAGCCGTGATCCGAATGATGAATGAGACCTGTTGTTTCCTCAGCAGACGCGATCGCCTGGTTGAGAGCTTGCAGCGGCAACGCTTCGGTGCGCATGGAATCTGATAACGCCCACCCAACGATCCGTCGGGAGTAAACATCGGTGACAAACGCGGCATACACAAAGCCTTTCTTCGTGCGCACGTAGGTAATATCAGCCACCCACAGCTTGTTCGGGCCTTCGGCTTTGAATTCTCGCTCCACCAAGTCCGGGCGTAAATCCGGCCTTTGAGGTGTGCGAGTGGTCATAGGCGAGCGGCCTTTGCCTTTGCCTGATACACCGGCTAGACGCATCAGCCGCGCGGTTTGTTCACGACCGATATCGATTCCGTCACGATGAAGAGCATGCCACATTTTCCGCACACCGTAGATGCCGTAATTATCCCGATGGATAGCACTAATGCGTTCAACCAGCACAGCATCACGAAGGCGGCGAGCACTTACCCCACGGGCCTTGGACTGACGATACCCACGCGAGGTGATGAACCCACCAGCGCGGTTTTTCTTCAACGTCTTACAGATGAACTCGACAGAGA
>NZ_KV788342.1:0-11375 GCF_001807215.1 Corynebacterium sp. HMSC05D08
CCACCAGCCCGGTTATTCTTCAACGTCTTACAAATGAACTCGATAGAGAAACGATTCCGGTGTTCATCGATGAATCGGATCATTTCCGACGTTTGGGGTCGAGTTCCGACGCGAAAAAAGCTGAGGCAGCCTTCAGCAGCTCATTAGTATCGCGTAGCTCTTGATTCTCACGGCGTAGTCTCGCGTTTTCGGCGGCCAAATCTTCAGGCACAGGTTCTGGAGTGTTTCCCGAACGGCGGGCCTGCTGGGTCCATTGACGAGCTGTGTGCCATGAAACCCCCAGCTTTGGGGCTACTGCCTGGCACGCGGCTTGCATCGACATATTTTCCGCCAAGATGCGGTCCTCAACGAGGCGGACCACGCGGTCCTTCGCATCCTGGTCAAATTTCCTTGGCATGTTCCAGATTTTCCCATCTACTCAAACGGAACAAAACCTGGGGCACTTCATAGGCTTTTTAGAAAACCTCCTCAACCGCTACACCCCACGCATGCCGTGCGAGCCGGTCTTTGCGGTCATTGATACCGAAACCACCGGCTTTAACAAGCGCTATGACCGCATCATTGGACTTGCTGCCGTGCGCGCTGACGCGAACTTCAATCCCGTTGACTCCTGGCACACATTGCTCACCCCTGACACCAACGCCGTGTTCACTACTCGGGGGAAACCCCCCCACCTCGGCATTCAACCCTGCTGTGGGGGTTACTCGTAGCGAAGCGAGCTGAGCATCCCGGTTTCCATGTGATAGGCGTTATGGCAGTGAAATGCCCACTCACCGGGGTTGTCAGCGATCAGGTCGGCGATCATGGTTTCACCGTGGCGGAGAAGGACGGTGTCCTTGCGTAGTCCGCCGCTGCCGGGCAGCGCCCACGTGTGGCCGTGGATGTGCATGGGGTGGGGCATCATGGTCCTGTTGCGCATGACCATCCGCAGACGCTGGCCCTCCTGCACGGTCGCGGAGGAGGATTGGCCGTCGGTGAGAATGCTCCATTCGTACGGCATCATCTGCCCGCCCAGGTCGATGCTGACTTCTCGGTCTGGTGTGTCCTCGGGTAGGAGTGCACGGTCTGCTGGCTTCAGGGAGGACAGAAGCAGTCCGGTGGACGACAACTCGGGGAAGTCGACATCGGGGTGGGGGGCCTGGCCGCCGGCGGTGCGGATGACGGCGAAGGCGCGGTCGTCTTTACCCACCGCCAAAGCCGTGAGCGGGAAGATGCCGTCGCCGAGGATGACCTCGACGTCGACACGCTCGCCCATCGACAGGTAGATCGATTCGGTCTCCCTGGGCTGGACGGGGAAGCCGTCGGTGTGGGTGACGGTCATGCGGTGACCACCGAGGGCCACCTTGAAGATGGTGTCACCGCCAGAGTTGATAAACCGCAGGCGGGCCTTGTTGCCCGGGTGAGCCTCGAAGGTCCGGTGAGCACGGGGGATACGTCCGTTGATGAGGTAGTGCGGATACATCACATCGCCGGCATCCCCGCCCAGTACCCGGTCCGGGGTGCCGTGCATCATATGGCCGTGGCCTCCCATCCCCTTCTTCCCGTTATGGTCGCCCGAACCCATTCCGGTGAGCTTGTCGAGCTCATCGTCGGGAGTGCCCTGAATGCCATCGACCCAGTCGTCGAGCACGATGGTCCACTCGACGTCCTGGTCCTCAGCGTCTTGTGGGTCACGGACGATCAGTGGGGCGTGGAGGCCGCGATCAAGCTGCAGGCCGGAGTGGGAATGGTAGAAGTAGGTGCCACCGTGGGGGACTTCAAAAACATAGGAGAAAGACTCGCCAGGTTCAATGGGGTCCTGGGTCATGCCGGGCACACCGTCGGCTGCGTTGTGGAGTGCGATGCCATGCCAGTGGATGGAGGTGCTCTCAGGCAGTTCATTGGTGATATCGACCTGGAGGACGTCGCCGGCGGTGGCCTCAATGGCCGTATCCCCGGTGTCAGAGACGTATCCCCACGTCTTGGCTTCGATGCCGCCGATATCCAGAGAGAGGGGCCGGGCGGTCAGTGTCCGGCGCACCGTCGGCTCACCGAGCGCAGTGGGGGTGGGAGTGGGGCGAAGGGAGGGACCTGGTGCCGAGGCAGCGGGTCCAGGGTCGCTGGTGCAGGCGGCCACGGCCCCGGTGCCAGCGAGGACGAGCCCGCCGAGCAGAAACTGTCGTCGGGAAAACGCGTTCATCATGATTTAACCTTCCTTGGTGCTAGATTTCGGTGACACGGGAGACAGGCGCAGGTGAGGACCCTGCTGAGCCATCACGTCAGGCGCAGGTCTGTGACACAGGTGGCACCGTCGTCGGTGGTGGAAAACTCCGTGGTGCCGGTACGCCCCTGGTAGCTGACCTCAATCAAGCCGGTGACATCATCGGGAAGCCAGAAGCCAATAAACCCGTTGTCGAAGGTGGTTGTCGCCTCGTCCACCAGCACCTCACCGGTCGCCTCATCGGTGATCGTGACCTGGATATCCTCATTGCCGAGTTCCCCCAGGCAGGTCGTAAGGCTGTGGTAGAAGCAGTCGTGGGTGGAGGTGAGATAGGGTGCGATCGAGACATACGTCTGATTGTCGGGAAGATCGACCACGACTTCCTGGTCATCGCTCGAGAGCAACAGTTCATCGGTACGCACTGAGGCGATCAGATCCGTGGGACGCTCAGTGACCTTCTGCCGGTCGAGGTGATCAATGATCTCCACCGCGTCCATGGCGGCCAGGCCATGGGTAGTCAGGAATGTATCCTGGGACACCGTCCCGTCGGCGGTGGGTTCCGGGTCGGCGGCCGAACACCCCGTGAGGGCGAGAGCAAGGGCGGCGACTGCAATCGCTGCTCGTTTCACGTCAATCTCCTTGGATCGTGGGTAGGACCGTGAGAAGACACCGCCCCAAGGTCGATGCCATACCTTTATCTAGCACGGGTGCCTGACGGACTAGAAATCAAAAACCCTGCTCACAGCCTTATAGCAGGGCGAAAAGAGGGCGAATTCGGTGAGCTGGGTCACCACCGGGACACCACCCCACAGCCGTGGGCGATGTCCTTCTACCCGCCCCGGGTATGCGGTGCTTGCAGTGAAATCCCTGGTGGCGCCTGCTGAACCGACCAGGGGAGGCGATGCCGCCGGCCCGGGGTGGGGCACAGGGGTGACGGCGGTCGAAGGGTTATGTTTGAAGATTTGATGAAGATTCCCCGCCGGGTACTGAGCGAGGATGGTATTCCCCCCTGGCCGGAGCGATACTGGGGTCTATGGCTGACCACACACCGACCACCGCCACGCCCCCGGGGCGGGTGCTGGTCGTCGATGATGAACAACCCCTGGCTCAGATGGTGGCCTCCTACCTCATCCGGGCCGGCTTCGATACCCGCCAGGCGCACACCGGTACCCAGGCCGTGGACGAGGCCCGTCGCTTTCCCCCCGATGTTGTGGTGCTGGATCTGGGGCTGCCCGAACTCGACGGCCTGGAGGTGTGCCGACGGATCCGCACCTTCTCGGACTGCTACATCCTCATGCTCACCGCGCGTGGCAGCGAGGACGACAAGATCAGCGGTTTGACCCTGGGGGCGGATGACTACATCACCAAACCTTTTAGCATCCGAGAACTGGTGACCCGGGTGCATGCGGTGCTACGCCGCCCGCGCACCAGCACCACCCCACCGCAGGTGACCACCCCCTTGATCGTTGGTGACCTCATCCTTGACCCCATCGCCCATCAGGTGCGGGTGGGGGAGACGACCGTGGAGCTCACCCGCACGGAGTTCGAGCTGCTGGTTGCCCTGGCCCTGCGCCCCGGCCAGGTGCTGACCCGCCACGACCTGGTCACCGAGGTCTGGGACACCACCTGGGTCGGTGATGAACGCATCGTCGATGTCCACATCGGCAACTTGCGTCGCAAGCTCGGCACCGACACCCAGGGCCGGGGGTTTATCGACACCGTGCGTGGCGTGGGCTACCGGGTGGGGCAGCCATGAATCACCGACCCGGCCTGACCTTCCGCTTCCTGGCAGCCCAGGTGTTGGTCGTGGTGATTAGCCTGCTGGTGGCCGCAGCCGTGGCCACGATGGTGGGCCCGACCCTGTTCCATGATCATATGTTGATGACCGGCCGGGAAGACCCCTCGCTGGAGCTGTTCCATGCCGAGCAGGCCTACCGGGGCGCCAACCTGATCACCCTGGCCGTCGCCCTGCCCACCGCCTTGATCAGCGCCCTACTGGCCAGCCTGTGGTTATCGCGTCGTCTGCGCACCCCCCTGCAGGATCTCACCCGCGCCGCTACCAGCCTGACGGCCGGCAACTCCCGTATCCGCGTGCCCGCCGGAAAAGCAGGCCCCGAGGTCACCACCCTGGCGCATGCCTTCAACACCATGGCTGACCGGCTGGAACACACCGAACAGGTCCGCCGTCAGATGCTCTCTGATCTGGCCCACGAAATGGGCACCCCCTTATCGGTGCTCACGGTCTACCTCGATGGTCTCCAGGACGGGGTCGTGGACTGGAATAATGCCACCCACACGATCATGGCGGACCAACTCACCCGCCTGACCCGGTTGATGGAGGACATTGACGATGTCTCCCGGGCCCAGGAACGCCGGATCGATTTGGACCTGGCGGAGGAAGGGCTCGGGGATCTGCTCCATACCGCCGCTGCTGCCGCGGGGGAAGCTTATGCTGTCAAAGGCGTCGATTTACAGGTCGAGACCATTACAGACACCGCCCGGGTGCTCGTGGACCGGCAACGCTTCGGCCAGGTGATGAGCAATCTGCTGTCGAACGCGCTACGGCACACCCCGGCCGGCGGGCAGGTCCGGATCAGCGTCCACCGACAGGGGGCGTCCACCGCGCTCATCCACGTCGCCGATGACGGCGAGGGCATCCCACCTGACCAGCTCAGATACATCTTCGAACGCTTCTACCGGGGGGATGCCGCCCGCAGCCGGGACGCCGCCGGAGCCGGTATCGGTCTGACCATCTCCAAGGCATTGATCGAGGCCCACGGCGGCACTCTCACCGCCACCTCCCCCGGACCCGGTCGCGGAGCGGTCTTTACCCTCCGCCTCCCGCTGCCCCCTCCCGACAGTGAGGAGGCTGCTCGGTGACCACACCCTGCCCCGCGTGAGGGCCGCGCCCTCGACCCATTGAAAATATACCCCCCTGGGGTATGCTGAAAATATACCCCCGGGGGGTATATGCTAAAGAGCGGCATCGCCGCACCCCACCGAACCGAAGGAGCTTTCCCATGCTCACCTCCCCGCCCCGCCTCTTGCCGATGGCCTCCCACGGCTGCAGCTGTTGCGGACCTGCCTCACGTGCCGACACCGCCTCCATCCCTGCCGCCAGCGACTCGTCAGCAGGAGGGTCCTCCCCTAGCTACCAGGTCACCGGCCTGACCTGCGGGCACTGCGCGAAAAGCGTGACCCAGGCCCTTCAGGCCCTCCCCCAGGTCGACGACGTCCAGATTGATCTCGCTGCTGGTGGAGTTTCCACCGTCACGGTCACCGGTGTCGTACCTCCGGAGATGGTTTGCCGGGCCATCGAGGAGGCCGGCTACACCGTCTTATCCTGATCAGTCTTACCCATCATCTCGACCCCGACCGGGTTGAGCGAAAGGAACGTCATGAGCACTCCCCACCATTCCGGTGATCACCATGGTGATCACCCCGCTCCGGAAACAGACCACACCCACCACCCAGATCATGCCAGCCACGAACACCACGCAGATCCCGACACCCACGGCCAGGCGATGCCCCACGATCACCCGCACTCCGCCCTGGACGAAGACCACCACGTGCATGGTCACGGCGAACACGCCGGACACAGCACCGCAATGTTTCGGGACCGCTTCTGGTGGTCTCTGATTCTGTCCATTCCCGTCGTTATTTTCAGCCCCATGGTCGCCCACCTGCTCGGCTACCACCTCCCGGCATTCCCCGGATCCACCTGGATCCCCCCGGTGCTAGGCACGATCATCTTCGTCTACGGCGGAACGCCTTTCCTCAAGGGCGGGTGGAAAGAACTGAAATCCCGCCAACCCGGGATGATGCTCCTGATCGCCATGGCCATCACCGTGGCGTTTGTCGCCTCCTGGGTCACCACTCTGGGGCTGGGCGGTTTTGAGCTGGACTTCTGGTGGGAGCTGGCCCTGCTGGTGACCATCATGCTGCTGGGCCACTGGCTGGAGATGTCCGCTCTCGGGGCCGCGTCCTCCGCGCTTGATGCGCTGGCTGCCCTGCTGCCGGATGAGGCCGAGAAAGTCATCGACGGGACCACCCGCACCGTGGCCATCTCCGAGCTGGTCGTCGACGACGTCGTGCTGGTGAGGGCCGGTGCCCGGGTGCCGGCCGACGGAACCATCCTCGACGGAGCCGCCGAATTCGATGAGGCGATGATCACCGGCGAATCCCGTCCCGTCTTCCGCGACACCGGTGACAAGGTGGTCGCCGGTACCGTGGCCACCGACAACACCGTCCGCATCCGGGTGGAGGCTACCGGCGGGGACACCGCCCTGGCCGGGATCCAACGCATGGTTGCCGACGCCCAGGAGTCCTCCTCCCGGGCCCAGGCCCTGGCGGATCGGGCGGCAGCGTTGTTGTTCTGGTTCGCGCTGATCTCCGCTCTGATCACCGCGGTGGTGTGGACCATTATCGGCAGCCCGGACGATGCCGTGGTGCGCACAGTCACGGTGCTGGTCATCGCCTGCCCGCACGCCCTGGGCCTGGCGATTCCGTTGGTCGTTGCGATCTCCAGCGAGCGGGCCGCGAAATCCGGGGTGCTCATCAAGGACCGGATGGCGCTCGAGCGGATGCGCACCATCGACGTGGTGCTCTTCGATAAAACCGGCACCCTGACCGAGGGTGCGCACGCGGTCACCGGTGTCGCCCCGGTGCCCGGTACTTCGGAAGGGCACCTGCTGGCCCTGGCCGCCGCCGCCGAGGCCGATAGTGAACACCCCGTGGCCCGCGCCATCGTGGCTGCCGCGGCCGCCCATCCCGAGGCATCCCGTCGGCAAATCCGTGCAACTGGTTTCAGCGCCGCCTCCGGCCGGGGAGTCCGGGCCACTGTCGATGGCGCTGAGATCCTCGTGGGCGGGCCGAACATGCTGCGCGAGTTCAACCTCACCACCCCGGCCGAGCTCACCGACACCACCAGCGCCTGGACCGGGCGTGGGGCCGGAGTGCTCCATATTGTCCGCGACGGTCAGATCATCGGTGCGGTGGCCGTCGAGGACAAGATCCGCCCCGAATCCCGCGCCGCCGTGAAAGCCCTGCAGGACCGCGGGGTGAAGGTCGCGATGATCACCGGTGACGCGCAGCAGGTGGCCCAGGCAGTGGGCAAGGACCTGGGGATCGATGAGGTCTTCGCCGAGGTCCTGCCCCAGGACAAAGACACCAAGGTCACGCAGCTGCAGGACCGGGGTTTGAGCGTGGCCATGGTCGGTGACGGTGTCAATGACGCCCCCGCTCTGACCCGCGCGGATGTCGGTATCGCCATCGGTGCCGGCACGGATGTGGCCATGGAATCTGCCGGGGTGGTCCTAGCCAGTGATGACCCGCGGGCAGTGCTGTCGATGATCGAGCTGTCCCAGGCCAGCTACCGCAAGATGATCCAGAACCTGATCTGGGCCTCTGGCTACAACATCCTCGCCGTGCCGCTGGCCGCCGGAGTGCTCGCCCCGATCGGGTTCGTGCTGTCCCCGGCCGTGGGCGCGATCTTGATGTCTGCCTCGACCATCGTGGTGGCCCTGAACGCCCAGCTGTTGCGCCGCATTGATCTGGATCCGGCTCATCTGGCTCCGACCGACGGGAAGGAGGAACACAGTGGGTCGATATCCCCCGTAACCGTTACTGACTGACCTTGTCCCTCGACCCCTAACTCACACCACCTTTGAAAGGAACGCTCATGAAACGCAGCATTACCCTCGCCGCCTTGGTACTGACCTCCACCCTGGCGCTGACCGCCTGCAGCGACGCCACCGACAACTCCGACGATGCCGACACCACCAGCACCACGACGGCAACCGCAGAGACCAACGAGACCCACCAGGAAGACACCACCACTGCCGACGAAGAGCACGGCGGGCACGACCACCCTGCCGACGGCGGGGCACCGCCGGCAGGCATTGAAGAGGCCGAGGATCCCACGTACCCGGTGGGCACCGAGGTCATCCTCACCGCTGACCACATGCCCGGCATGGACGGGGCCACAGCCACCATTTCCGGGGCGTTTGACACCACGACCTATTCGGTCAGCTACACCCCCACCGAGGGTGGGGCCCCGGTTACCGACCACCGCTGGGTCGTCCATGAGGAGCTCGTCGATCCGGGTCAGGCCCCCCTGCCCGACGGGGCGAGCGTTGTCCTGGATGCCGAGCACATGTCCGGCATGAAGGGTGCTGAGGCCACCATCGATTACTCCACCGAGGAGACGGTCTACATGGTTGATCTCACCGTCGACGGGATGACGATGACCAACCACAAGTGGGTCACCGAGAGCGAGATCCAACCCGCCGAATAGTCCACCCACCCTGAACCGCGAGACCAGACAAGGCACCCGCTCCAGAGTCGGTCATCAATCGCTACCGACCATGCCGCAGCACACCAGCCACACACGGAACCTGCACGCCCACAAGGCCCACGCTGAGGTAGACCTTCTGTGTCACTGCTTCTCTTAGTCAGGGGAAATATGCCCTGGAATGACCCTGGTGACAGGAGTTCATTCCAGGGCTTTGTCTCTGCCCACCGGCCAGTTCCTGGCGGGTGGATGAGACCTATATCCGAGTCAGCGGCAGGTGGTGCTACCTCTATCCGGTGATCACCGCCGGTGACCAGACCCTGGACTTTTTACCTCTCTCCGAAGCAGAACGTGGCCGCAGCGAAGCGTTTCCTGGCCAAGGCCGTCAGATCCAATGCGTCAGCCGGGTATCCCAGAGTGATCAACACCGATAAAGCACCCTTCCTAGCCAGGGCAATCGCCGGGTTGAAGTCAGAGGGAGTCTGCCCGTCAACAGTGGAACACCGGCAGGTGAAATACCTCAACAACATCCCGGAAGGCGACCATGGTCGGCTGAAGCGGTTCCTCGGGCCGAAAGGCGCGTTTAAGAACCGGACATCTGCACATCGGACGTTGAAAGGGATGGAGGCGATGCACTCATTGCGGAAAAGGCAAGGCACGATGTTTGCCCTCACGGGCAACCGAAACCGGACGCGGTGATCGTCAACCGGGTCTTCGAGACGGCCTAACAACGCCCACACGCAGCGGCCATCAGGGAATGAGAAACTGAGTCTTCGCTGCCCTCCGCCCAACCTTGCAACAGCACCCTCCAAGAACGATTCAAGGGCCTGGCCCCGATGCAGTATCGGAACCAGGCCCCCGCAAAGACCCTAACCATTTAGAATTAACCCAGTCCAGAAAATGGGGGTCAGCTCACTCGGGATGGGCTTATTAGAGGCCGAAGGCGCCGCCGCTGACGAGGATGAAGATGCCCAGGCCGATCAGGACGATCGGGAACAGCACGTGCTCCCAGCGCTCAAGGACTTCTGCGATGGGCGGGCGGGTGGCCACGAACTTTGCCAGCAGGACCAGGCCTGCCACCAGGACGAGGAAAACGATGCAGTAGATGATGACGGCGGCAGTGTCCACGTTGAGGAAGACCGGGACGTAGACGCCGATATTGTCGCCACCGTTGGCAAACGTCACACCGGCGACGGTCAGCACACCCACCTTTTTCCCGGCGATCTTCGCATCATCATCGTCGTCATCATCGCTTCGCCAAGCCTGCCAGGCCGCCCGTAGTCCCAGGGCCAGGGGAATTAGTCCGAAGTACGGGATCGCCTCAGCAGGTAGGAATACTCCTGCCCCCAGCATGACCAGGACTGCGGCCGCGAGGATGCCCATGAAGCCGAGGTACTGCCCAGCCAGAATCCGAAGCGTGGTCCCTTTTTGCCCCGCCCCGCGGGCAAAAAACAGCGAGAGCACGATGATGTCGTCGATATTGGTGGCGATAAACAGACCAATCGCCGACAGTAGACCGGTTACCACTACGCACCCTCCTGTCCATTGACACACCCAGGTACGGCGCATCCGGCGTCGATGCATTCGGCGTTGTCATCGACGGCCAGGGTGATATCCAGCAACGCGTTCAACGCCTGCGCCAGATGAGCATCAACGATCTCGTAGCGGGTCTGTCGCCCCTGCGGTTCGGCGACAATTCCGCAGTCCCTCAGGCAAGCGAGATGGTTCGACACGTTCGAGCGCGTCAGTTCCAGATCCTGGGCGAGAGCGGCCGGGTAGGCCGGCCCCTCCAGCAGCGCCAGGAGAATGCGGGAACGAGTCGGATCCGCCATGGCCCGACCCAACCGGTTCATCACGTCTAGATGAGAAGAAATAGTCAGCATGTGCTGAACTATACAGTTGTTGCTGAACTAATTTCAACATGGGATGGCGTCGTTGCGAGAGGCCGTCTGCACTTTCAGGCTGAGGCCTTCACTGCACAGGAAGGAAGCGGCCGCCTAGTTGGCGGTGTTCCCGACGTGATTTAAAGGTGAGGGCTATTGCCGGCAGCTTCCGGCCCAGGCCAGTGGCGGCCCACGTACCGATCAGGGTGTCCCACTTCCAAGGAAGTGAGACACCCTTAATGAAACCAATTGAAAATACACAGCCCCAGGAGAGGACTGTTCCACAAGCTATTCCAACGAATTGACTCGCGAAACCTGCTGCAGAATAGACTTCCGGCACGCTGTGGGTCATGGATATTGGTAACGCCCGGGTTTCCACCGCAAAACAAGACCTCGACCGTCAGATCGACGCGCTCCGTAAAGAAGATGTTGCGGATAAATACATCTACGTCGACAAGAAATCCGGATCCACCACGAATCGGCCCGGACTCCAGCAAGCCCGCGCGGGAGATGTCATTGTCGTCCACACCCTCGACCGGCTGGGCCGCACCGTCCGCGACACTCTCAACCTGATCCATGACCTTCAGGAGCGTGGGGTAGGGGTGCGCACCTTGACTGATCCCATCAAGGTCAATTCCTCGAATCGGTGCCGTTGCAAAGTTGGGGCAGTAGGAAGAGCGACGTGAAATAGTCACAGTCATGGGTATCTTCTCCGGTCGTCATTTCCCCGTGACATCATCCTGTGGGCAGTGCGGTGGTACTGCCGCTACGGGGTGCGCTACCGCGATCTGGAGGAAATGATGACCGCGCGGGGCGTGCCAGTCGATCACACCACGATCTACCGCTGGGGCCAGAAATACGCCCCTGAGCTGGACAAGCAAACACAGTGGTACCGACACGTTACCTGACTGGCAGGCCAGTTCCTGGCGGGCGGATGAGATCTATATCCGAGTCGGCGGCAGATGGTGCTACCTCTATCGGGCGATCACCGCCGGTGGCC
>NZ_KV788342.1:11395-24692 GCF_001807215.1 Corynebacterium sp. HMSC05D08
CCTCTATCGGGCGATCACCGCCGGTGGCCAGACCCTGGACTTTTACCTCTCTTCGAAGCAGAACGTGGCCGCAGCGGAACGTTTCCTGGCCAAGGCCGTCAGATCAAGACAACAATCAAGATGACTTATTGACACCATCGAAAACAAAAGTACGAAAGCCGAAAGCGGGAGTTAGGATGTAAATCCCCACACTTGCAATCCTCGAACGCGGGTTAAGCGACAAAATGTGTGTCCGGAATCGTTGATTTTCATGCTCTGAACTCCGCGTTTGCGGAAAATATATGCTCCAAAAGCATATATTGGCCCTCTCTTGCGAAAATCCCCGGTGTGGCTGCCATGGTGTGCTACGGAGCGGTGGTTCGGTTGCCCAATGCCAAAGAACCGACCACGCTGCCATTGTGGCGGCGATATGAAACGAAACGGCACCACCAGCAACGGGACGACCCGGTGGCGGTGCAAAATCTGCGGTGCTTCACTGACCAAGCAGCGCAGCGATATCACCAACGCAGCCCTATTTCGTGCGTTCATCCAGCACCTGACCGCCGGGACCAGTCTTGCGGCGATCGCCGGCAACATGAGCTGCTCGACACGTACGCTGCAGCGCAAATTCGATGCCTTTTGGCTGGTTGACGTGCCTGACCCGACCATCGGCCATACAGGCAGGGTCTACGACCAGATCTTCATCGACGGCACCTACACCGCAGGTGGCTGTCTGATCGTGGCGGCAACGCTCGACCACGTCATCGCCTGGCACTGGTGCAAACAAGAAACCACACACGACTACAAGCGCCTGCTCGAGCGCATCGAAGCACCGTTGATCGCTGTGATCGACGGTGGCCGAGGAGCCACAAGCGCAATTAAAACGTGCTGGCCAAACACCAAAATCCAACGCTGCCTCGTGCACGCCCAACGCAGAGTACGCCGCTACACCACCTCACGACCACGCACTGATGCTGGCCGCACCATCTACCGACTCGCGCTGAAACTCACCCGCATCACCACCCTGGACGAGGCTGCACAATGGGGTGCACAACTGCAAGAGTTTCACACGCTCTACAAGGATTGGCTCAACGAAAAGACACAGGTCAAAGACCCGAAAACAGCAAAAGACACACTCGTGTGGACCCATGTCAACGTGCGCAAGGCCTACAACAGTCTCAACCACCTGTGGCGCAATGACCTGCTGTTTGTCTACCTCAAGCCCCCGAAAGGTGTGCTCGAGCCGCACCGGATCAAATCCACCACCAACAGTCTTGAAGGCGGCATCAACGCCCAGCTGAAGCTCCTTGCAAGAACTCATCGCGGCAGACGCGGTGAGCACCAACGCAAAATGCTGGATTGGTGGCTGTATCTGAAAACGGAACTGCCTGGCGATCCAATAGAAATCGCCAGACAGTCCAACTGGGGCCAGAACCAACTCGCCAAAGTTACAACCCTGACCCGAAACGAGAACCAAGCCGACTATGAAACAGGACAACCAGCCCTCTACGACAACGGTATCGATACCGAGTACACACACTCAATCGGCATCCAAAAAGGCCACATCTAACCCCGCGACACGCCGATAGCAGACACACATTTTGTCGCTTAACCCTCGAACGCTAAAGTTCAGAAAAGTAAAGAAACCGGAGGTGACGAACCCTTTCGAGTTTGTGACCTCCGGTGTAGCAGTTTGTTGAACTGCTCAGCGTGCCCGGGGCGGGACTTGAACCCGCACGTCCTATAAGGACACTGGCACCTGAAGCCAGCGCGTCTGCCAATTCCGCCACCCGGGCTGGGTACCTAAATGTCTTGGCGACCAACTAACATTAGCATGCAGCAGCATATTGATAACAAATCCGCTGGCAAAGCCAAACTTTTCTGGGGAAAAGCCCCGGATAAACCTGGGAACTTTGGCCTGTACGGCTACGTTTAGAAGGGGTAGGCACCTTATAATTAGCGCTGCTATAGAAAAGGAGGACAGCACGTGGCATTACTTGAAAGGCTCGCGAAGCTGGATTCCGCCATGCAGCGAGGCTTAGACAACGGCATGGCCTTTGTCTTCGGAGGCAAGGTCGTCCCTGCTGAGATTGAAGAGCTCCTCAAGCAAGAAGCGCAGGACAATCTCGCACGCGGAGACGATGCGAATCTCTACAGCCCCAACGTTATGACCGTAGGCGTGTCCTCCAAGGATTTGGAGAACCTCTCTCAAAACAGAGATCTTCCTGCGGATTTCGCCGAGCAACTCACCCGCTTTGTCAGGAACCACGGCTGGGCCTTCGCCGGCCCGGTCATCGTGCGCATCGCGGAGGAATCGGGATTGCGTACAGGACAGCTCCGCGTGTCCTCGTTCATCGATCACGAGCCCACTGAGGAAACCGGATTTGACGCAATCTTCCACGAAGACGATGGTCAGGAGGACCATATGACTAACCCCAATAATGCAGATGAGGCCGCAACCACCGCTTTTTTGGCACAGAACCAGCAGCCGGAGCAGCCGCAGCCACATGGCCCAGCTGTCAACCTCATGCTGCAGGACGGTTCCTCCCGCGTGTACCACGTGCAGGAAGGTTCCAACATCATCGGCCGCAGCAACGACGCCGACCTTCGCTTGCCAGACACCGGCGTGTCCCGTCAGCATGCTGAAATTACCTGGAACGGCCAAGACGCCATCCTGGTAGACCTACAGTCCACCAACGGCACCACCGTGAACGAAACCCCAATCGATAACTGGCTCCTGGCAGACGGTGACGTCATCACCATGGGCCATTCCCACATCGAGGTTCGTATCACCGGTACACAGCCAAACAAAAACTACTAATACAAGCTCGAGAGAAAGGAGGTCACCATGGATTCGGTCGTTTTGTTAGCTCTGCGCATCGGCCTGCTCGCACTGTTGTGGCTTTTCATCCTGGTGGCCTTGAATGCGATGCGCCGAGACGCCAACAAGGCTGCCGGCGTGTATCAGCCCTCAGCGCAAACTAAGTCTTCCCCGCGGCGCCGCGAAGTTCCTAAGCAGATCAACATCGTGGATGGTCCGCTACGCGGCTCCCACATGCAGTTGGGCACCCTCGAGGAATGCACTATGGGCCGCGCCCAAGACTGTGACTTTGTCACAGGTGATGACTTTTCTTCCGGTCATCACGCCCGGCTTTTCCGCCGCGGCAGCGAATGGTTTATTGAAGACCTTGAATCCCGCAACGGCACCTTCGTCGGTGGCGTTCGCATTGACCAGCCGGAACGAGTTGGCGTTGGCAGCGACATCAAACTTGGCCGCACGACCGTGAGGTTGATGGCATGACATTGAGCCTAAAATTCACCGCGATTACTGACCGCGGCCTAGTACGCCAAAACAATGAGGACAGCGCGCACGCCGGTCCCCATCTTTTGCTTTTGGCTGACGGCATGGGAGGCCACGCCGCAGGCGAGGTCGCATCCAAGCTCATGGTCGAGCACTTGGAACACCTCGAGCAAGACCCCGAGGACAACGACATGCTCGCCCTCCTGGGCGCCGCAGCTGAGGATGCAAACGCGTCCATCGCAGCGCACGTCGAGCAGCACCCAGAGACCGAGGGCATGGGCACCACGCTGACCGCGATGATGTTCAACGGTTCCGAGTTTGGTGTCTGCCACGTCGGTGACTCCCGTGGTTACCGCCTGCGCGCGGGCAAGTTGACGCAGATCACCAAGGACGACACCTATGTGCAGTCCCTGGTGGATGAGGGTCGCCTCGACCCAGCTGACGTCTCTTCACACCCGCAGAAGTCGCTCATCCTCAAGGCCTATACCGGCCGCCCGGTGGAACCCACCTTGTTCATGCTGGACGCCAAGGTCGGAGACCGCCTGCTGCTGTGCTCCGACGGCTTGTCCGATCCCGTCACAGCCTCCACCATTGAGTTGGCGCTGGGCCAGGGCACGCTTGACGACGCCGCGGTAACCCTCCGCGATCTCGCCCTGCGCTCCGGCGGTCCGGACAACGTGACTATCGTCCTGGCGGAAGTGGTTGAGGGCAAGGGTGACAGCTCGCCTGTCACCGTCGGCGCGATCGCCGGCGTTGTCCCAGAACCTACTCACCCCGACTCCGCTGCGAGTCGGGCGGCGGCGCTGACGCGCCCGCGGGAGGCGTCGCCAAGCATTGCTGCGTCCCGGCAGGCCGCAGAAGAAGATGAAGAGTCCGAGGAGCCTCACAGTCCCAAGAAAAAGGTGGGCTGGAAGATCATCGGCGCACTCGTGGCTGTGCTTGTGCTCGTCATCGGCAGCGGATTCTGGACCAAGAACGAGATTTCGAACAACTTCTACGTAGCCATCGGCGAAGAGAAAGTGATAACGATCCACCAAGGCGTGGACTTCTCCATCTTCGGCCGCTCGCTGCAACACCAGTACCAAAATGCGTGCATCGATAAGGCAAATACTTTGCGTCTGGGCTCCGCGCCCTGCGAGGGAGACTTCTCCGCGTTCAAGGTGAGCGACCTTCCAGATTCCGAGCGCGCTGCGGTTGGAAACCTGCCCTCCGGTACCTATGCGGAGGTTCAGACCCAACTGTCGACCTTGTCCTCCAAGGCACTCAAGCCTTGCATCACCGCGCCCAGCGGAAAAACGGACAAGAAGTTAGAAAACAAAGCCGCGAAACCAGGAGTTACTTGCCGGGAGGTGAGTTAAGTGAAGAAGGTTTTTTCCCGTGGCACGGAGCTCGGGCTGCTGATCCTGGCAACCCTCGTCTTTGCCATCACCCTCGTAAGCCTGGAGCTTTCCCAGGGCAACATCCTCACCGTGGATGTCCTCTACCTCATCGGTGGATTCATCGGCGTGTTCACTGTCGCGCATTTAGCGCTGTGTTTCTTGGCGCCGCACTCCGATCAGCTGATGCTGCCTATAGTCTCGCTGCTCAACGGCACGGGCCTAATTATGCTGGCGCGCTTGGACCTCGCCAATGATGGTAACCTGGCAACCCGCCAGGTGATGTGGACCATCGTCGGTCTCATTCTGTTCGTCCTGGTGCTGGTGGTTTTGCGAGATCACCGTTCGCTGACTCGCTATTCCTACATCCTGGGTGCAGCTGGCCTGGTCCTTCTGGCACTGCCGCTGGTATGGCCGCAGCCCCCAGGAGTTGAGGCCCGTATCTGGCTGTGGCTTGGACCTTTCTCCATCCAGCCGGGTGAGTTCTCCAAGATCATGCTGATCTTGTTCTTCGCCATGCTGCTGACCCAGAAGCGTTCGCTGTTCACGGTAGCCGGCTACAAGTTCTTGGGGCTTTCCCTGCCGCGTCTACGCGACCTCGCACCGATTCTGGTGATTTGGGGCATCGCGATCGTCATCATGGGCATCTCCAATGACTTTGGCCCAGCGCTGCTGCTGTTCTCCACGGTCTTAGGCATGCTATTTATGGCCACGGGCCGTGTCAGCTGGCTGCTCATTGGCTTGCTCCTCGTGGGTGTTGGCGGCTTCGGCATTTACCAGATCTCGTCGAAGATTCAGCTGCGCTTTTCCAACTTCCTGGACCCGCTCGGCAACTATGACAACGGCGGATACCAGTTATCCCAGGCATTGTTCGGCATGTCCTCGGGCGGCATCTCTGGCACCGGCTTGGGCCAGGGCCACCCAGAGATCGTGCCGGTCGCGCACTCCGACTTCATCCTCGCCGGAATCGGTGAGGAGTTCGGCCTCATAGGCTTGGCAGCCGTGCTCATCATGTTCGCCATGCTGATCTCCCGCGGCTTCAACACCGCACTGAAGTCCCGCGATTCCTACGGCAAGCTCGTGGCATCCGGCCTGTCCTTGACGCTGGCCGTGCAGGTCTTCGTGGTCACTGGCGGCATTTCTGCAATGCTGCCGATGACCGGCCTGACCACCCCATTCATGTCCGCCGGCGGTTCCTCGCTGATGGCCAACTACATGCTCCTGGCAATCCTGCTGCGGATCTCTAATGCAGCTCGCCGCCCGGCGCGTGAGACCACCAGCAACGCGCCGAGCGACACATCCATGTTCCCCGCTGTACAGGAGGCAACCCGATGAATAAGTCGATCCGCCTCGTCTCTCTCTTCGCCGTCCTTCTGACCGCAGTTCTGTTGATCAACCTCACTGTGGTGCAGGCATTTTCAGACGACAAGTACGCGCATAACCCGAGAAACATGCGTGGCTACTACGCCATGCAGTCCACCCCACGCGGCCAGATTTTCGCAGGGGACACCGTCTTGGCTAAGTCCACTGCGGACTCCGAGGGCAATTACTCGCGTTCCTACCCCACTGACTCCCCGGCCTTTTCCAACATCACAGGCTACTTATCGACGCAGTTTGGTGCTTCCCAGCTGGAGGCTTCCCAGAATGACATCCTCAACGGCACTGACGATTCGCTGCTTGCCCAGAACTGGCTCGACACCATCTCCGGCAAGGAAAAGGTAGGCGCCAACGTCGAGGTAACCATCGATCCTGCCCTTCAGCAGGCTGCTTATGACCAGCTCACCGGCCCTGGCTACAATGGCGCCGCGGTGGCGATCCAGCCTTCCACCGGCAAGATCCTGGCCATGGCTTCCTCACCGAGCTACAACACAAATGACCTGCTGGGTGACAACGCCGACGACACCTGGACCGCACTGCAGGAGCAGGCGGGAGCGCCGCTTCTCAACCACGCCACGCAGGACACCTTGCCACCGGGCTCGATTTTCAAGATCATCACCACCGCGGCCGGCCTCAACAACGGTTTCAACCCCAGCTCCTCGCTGACGGGTGCTAAGTCCATCGTGCTGCCGGATTCCGTGACGGAGCTGACCAACTACGGAAACGAGGTGTGTGGCGGCTCCCAGTCCGTTACCTTGCAGACTGCCTTCGCCCTTTCCTGCAACACCGCCTTTGTGGAGATGTCTGAATCCATCGGCGCTGAAGAGTTGCGCAAGTACGCCGAGGCTTTCGGCGTGGGCGAAAAATATGATCTCGGGGTCAACAGTGCTGCCGGTAATTTGGGCGAGCTCGCCGACGGCGCGCAGGTTGCCCAGTCCGTCATCGGTCAGCGAGACGTGACCATGTCTGCACTGCAGGCGGCCATTATGGCTGGCACCATTGCCAACAAGGGCAAGCGCATGGAGCCCTACCTCATCAACCGCATCACTGATGCGCAGATGAATGAGATCCGCGCGACCAAACCTCGCCAAGCCAAGCAAGCGGTAACGGAGGATGTTGCGAACACGATCAAAGAAATGATGTACAGCTCGGAGCACTCGACCTTCGGCTACGATGGCAACTCCTTTGCTTCCAAGACCGGCACCGCAGAGCACGGCGAAGGCCTGCCTCCACACGTGTGGTACGTCGCGTTCGATCCGGACCGCGACATTGCCGTCGCCGTCGTGGTCAAAGACGGTGGCAATCTCGGCGAGTCTGCCACCGGCGGCCAGGTTTCTTCCCCTATCGGACGCGCCATCCTGCGCGCATATGGAGGACAGTAAAAGTGAGCAACTCAGATAATAAAGAGCATCTCCAGCATCTCATCGGCGACGACTACCAGCTGCAGTGGATTATCGGCCACGGCGGCATGTCTACTGTGTGGCTCGCTGACGACGTCCATGGCGACCGCGAGGTTGCCCTCAAGGTTCTGCGGCCAGAGTTCTCGGACAACAATGAGTTCTTGAGCCGTTTCCAGAACGAGGCCAAGTCAGCCGAGTCCATCTCCTCTGAGAACGTCGTGGCCACCTATGACTACCGTGAGCTAGAGGACAACGGCCGCACGTTCTGCTTCATGGCTTTGGAATACGTGCGCGGTGAGTCTTTGGCGGATCTCCTGGCGCGCGAGGGCGCTTTGCCTGAGTCCCTAGCGCTCGACGTCATGGAGCAGGCAGCACACGGACTTTCTGTCATTCACCGAATGGGCCTGGTGCACCGCGACATCAAGCCCGGCAATCTCATGATCACCCAAAATGGACAGGTCAAGATCACCGACTTCGGCATCGCAAAAGCCGCAGCCGCTGTTCCGCTGACCCGCACGGGCATGGTGGTGGGCACCGCACAATACGTCTCCCCGGAGCAGGCGCAGGGCCTCGACGTGACGCCGGCTTCCGACGTCTACTCCCTCGGCGTTGTCGGTTATGAAATGCTGGCCGGCAAGCGCCCGTTTAGCGGCGACTCCTCGGTCTCCGTGGCGCTTGCCCACATCAGCCAGGCGCCGGAGGCGCTCTCGACGTCGATTAGCGCACCTGCTCGTGAGCTCATCGGAATTTCGCTCCGTAAGGATCCCACCACCCGTTTTGCCGATGGCAACGAGTTCACCAACGCCATCTCCGCGGTGCGTGACGGCCAGCGTCCTCCGCAGCCCAAGTCTGCTGCGCTCGCGCCGCTCGCTGCTGAGCCTTCCCCGTCCGCATCGACGGAAATGCTGGCCAGCGTGGCCAACCCGAAGACCGCTACTCCTGAGTACGCGCCGGTCAAGGACACCCCACGCCCGGCGGCCAACCACCAGCAAAAAAGCAAGGAGAGCTCCGGCTTTGGCGTCGGTCTACTCATCGCTGCGGCCATTGCGGCGCTCGTGGCACTGGGATTTTTCGCCGCCAACTTCTTCAAAGGCACTGGAGAATCGGAAGAGACATCCCGCACCCCCGAGTCCATCGTGGTGACGGAATACCGTGGCCCTGTCACCACTGAAGTCATCACGCCCGAAGAATCCACGGAGGATACTCCGGAAGAAGTGACAGTAACAACCACGCACTCGGTGGAGCCGAAAACCTCACAGCAACAGACTCCGACGCCCGTACAGCCAGTTGAACCTTCCACCGAACAGGAAATTCCCGCCACAGAAGAGCAGGAGACGCAGGTCAATGAACAGACAACTGCTAATTCCGAAGTAAACTCGCAGCCTGAAAACCCCTTTGAGAAACTACTACCCCAGGATGGTGCCTAGAACATGGGCAATGACCGCTATCACCTCCGCCACGTCATCGGATCTGGCGGCATGTCTGAGGTCTACGAGGCTGAAGACACAGTTCTGGGACGCACGGTTGCTGTAAAAATGCTGCGCCCTGAGATGGCGCGCGACGTCAACTTTCGTGAGCGCTTCCGCCGCGAGGCGCAAAACTCCAGCAGACTCAATCACCCGAACATCGTGTCGGTGTTTGACACCGGTGAGAAGGACGTCAACGGCCTGACCATCCCTTATATCGTGATGGAGCTGGTCAACGGACGTACTCTGCGCGATATCGTGCGCGAAGATGGTCCGCTCCCTTCGCAGGAAGCTGCACAGATTTTGGCGCCTGTCGCCGACGCATTGCAGGCCTCCCACGAGGCGGGAATCATCCACCGCGATATCAAGCCGGCAAACATCATGCTGACTGGCACCGGCCAGGTAAAGGTGATGGACTTCGGCATCGCCCGCGCTCTGGATGACTCCACCTCAGCCATGACGCAGACCTCTGCCGTCATCGGCACTGCCCAGTATCTTTCCCCGGAACAGGCCCGTGGCAAACCTGCCGATGCCCGCTCCGACGTTTATGCCTTGGGCTGTGTCATGTACGAGGCGGTCACCGGCCGCACTCCCTTCGAAGGCGAGACACCATTCGCGGTGGCCTACCAGCACGTCCAAGAGGACCCAGTTCCACCGACCCAGTACGTGGACGTGCAGCATCTAACCGATACGCAACGTCTCAACATCGATGCCGTCATCTTGACCGCTATGGCCAAGCACCCAGCGGATCGCTACCAGTCTGCGTGGGAGATGGGCGAGGATCTAAGGCGGATGGGCAATGGCCAGCTCACCGAAGCTGCCCGCGGGCACGTCACTGTAGAAGAGCACCCCACGGCCATGGTCGCGCCGGTCGCGGATGCGTCGGTTGGCCAGCACCGCGCGCCGGTGAAATCCACGCGCCCTTCTGAGGATGACGAGGGCGGCAACGGGTTGAAATGGCTCGCTTTGTTCCTAGCGGGTCTTTTGGTTGCCATCATGGGCTATTTTGCCTGGGACTTCTGGCAGTCCTCCCGCGAGGAAAGCCGCATCGAACAACAGCAACGCGAAGACGCTGCGGCGCGCGCCAACATGGTCGTGGTGCCGAAGGTGGAAAAGCGTCCGCGCAATGAGGTTGTGGCAGAACTTGAGAAGATGGGCCTTTTGGTCACTGTCAATGAAGAGGCTAATCCCGACATTGACCGCAACAAGGTCATTCGCATCAATCCGGCTCCGGGCTCTGAGTTGCAAAAAGGCTCTTCTGTGACGCTGACCGTTTCCTCGGGCGACGAGATCACTGAGGTCCCGGATCTCTCCGGAATGACGTTGGAAGAGGCAGGCAAGGCGCTTTCCGACGCCGGTCTTTCCCTCAACGACAAGATCGAGGAGACCAACGACGACGCGCCGGCTGGTGAGATCGTCTCGCAGAACCCAGCCGGCGGCTCGCAGCTTTCCAAGGGCTCAAAGGTTAAGGTCACCGTGTCTAAGGGCAAGGAAGAAGCTCAGGTTCCAGACGTCACCGGCATGCCACAAGCACGCGCTGTCAGCATGCTGGAATCCGTTGGCTTCAAGGTCAACGTGAACGTCGTTGACTCGCAGGAGCCGGAAGACCGGGTGGTGTCGGTGAGCAACCAAGGCAGGAAACTGGCGAAGGGTGAGACCGTCACGATTGAGGTCTCCAATGGCATGCTGATTACGGCACCGGACCTGTTGCACAAGACGCCTTCTGAGGCTGAATCCGCGCTGCGCTCTGCCGGCTGGCAGGGTAGCGTGCGCACCGGCCCCGTTGTTCCTACCGGTGCGCTGGTGGATAACGGCCGCGTCGGCTGGGCCTCCGTTAACTCGGGCGACCTCATCCGCAAGAATGCAACCGTGGAGCTCCGCGTTTGGGAGTTCAACGCCTCGGCGCTGCTCCCACGCTAGTAGCAGACGAATTTCGCCTGCTAAAGTAACCGTTAAAAAGAATGCCTAAAGAAAAGTTGAAGGTTTAGCAATGCCAAAGTCAAAGATCACCCAGAGCTCGGGCGTTCCGCAGTCCTCTAGCTCTGCGGCCAACCGCACTCCGGTCAAGATCAATTCCGAGGGCACGCCGAAGTGGTACATCGCCATCATGCTGGGCCTGATGGTCATCGGCCTGCTATGGCTCGTGGTTAACTACCTGGCTGGCGAGTCCATCCCGTTCATGCAGGAGCTCGGCGCCTGGAACTACGGCATCGGTTTCGGCCTAGCCATCATCGGCCTCCTGATGACCATGGGCTGGCGCTAGACTTCATCCCCAGACCGTGAACTCTACGAGGTTCTATCGTTTCGCTGGCGTCGGCTGCATCATCGTGGTGATGCTGACCGTGGCCACCGATCCGCAATTCCTCTCCCCTGGCGCGCTATTGCTAGCGGCCCTCGGCGTGGCTCTTACCCCGCTCGGTATGAACCACCCGCTGTGGGCGGCTGCGGCATATAGCGTGCTTTTTGCTATTTGTGGATGGCATCCCGAATGGCGCTCCCTTTTGCTTCTAGCATGGAGTGCAGTGATCGTAGGACTTATTTCCTACCGACGCCCGTGGACTCACGCCGTTATCCCCGGGCTCGTATTGGTCCTACTCTCAATTGTCGATCCAACCCAAGGCGTGCTGGCTTCGCTGGATCTCTTTAGCTTCTTGTTAGTGGCTGCCTTCAATGTCGCGGGAATCATCGTTGGTGTCTCGCTAAAGAAGGCACGTCAGCGCCAGCAAGCGGCTGAACAGCGTAGCCAGGAATACCGGCACGCGCTGATGACCACCTTGCATGATTCAGTGGCCACCACATTAACCTCGGTGGTCATGCGCTCGGAGACTCTCGGACTCATGGGCACCGACCCAAAACTAAAAGAAAACTCCGCAGCTATCGCCGACGACGCACGCAAGGCCATGGGTGAAGTCCGCGATCTACTCCGCCTGATGAAGAACGAAGACGAACCTCTGCTCAAGAAAGCACGTTCAACCGCTGCTGAAGAGCTCGAAGAGATGCAGTCCTTCCTGCACAGCCATGGGTTTGATTGCACCGTGGAAGGCAGACTCGGAAAACTAGCGCGAACCATGGCGCTGCCCAATGACCTGCATTTGGTCTTTTCAGAGCTCTGTGCAAACCTCATCAAATACACCGCTGCAGACTCACAAATTGCCATCGTGTTCAAACGCAACCACCGCGGCATCGATTTCCAAATTCGCTCTGTCATCGCCAAAGCACAGGCCGATCAACACATAACCACCGGATTGGGCATTTCCGAAATTCAAAAACGTGTCGCAGCAGCCAACGGCACTTTTAGCAGCGGACCTAAAAACGGAATGTGGATTAGCACGCTATACATCCCGCTTTCAAGTATGGTGCGCAGATAAAATTACCTTGTAGTAGGCTAAGGCCCATCGTCTTTATTTCCCGTCCCAATAGGAGTATCTACATGCGTTTTCGTTTCGTTGCAGCCGCAGCCGGTGCGGTCCTTTGCTTGACGAGCACCCCATTTGCTAGCGCTGCTTCTTCTTTCGGTTCTTCCAGCTCCGCTGAGTCTGCCACTCAAACTGAAACCACCAACGAGACCGCCTACACCGGTGGCTTCACCTACTACACCTCCATGGCGGAAGACGCTGCCAACCTCTTCCGCTGCTCCACCAGCCCGCAGCGTTGGTGGTGCGCAAAGTACCGCAAGTAAACCTCGATGTCCATTCGAGTCTTCCTCGTTGATGATGACCCGCTGGTCCGCTCATCGCTACGACTTTATTTCGAAACCACCGATGACATCTCGGTGGTAGCTGAGGCAGCCAATGGCGCAGAATGCCTCTCAATGCTGGAACAAGTTGATGTTGACATCGTCCTGGCAGATATACACATGCCCACGATGGACGGCATCACCTTGCTGCGCCGCATCAAGCAGTACCCCTCCCCGCCTGTGTTCTTGGCAGTGACATCCTTTGATTCGGATGACACCATGCTCAAGATCCTGCAAGAGGGCGGTGCTGGTTACATTCTGAAAAATCAGCGACCCCAATCCATCATCGATGCTGTCCGGGAGGCAATCCACGGCGGAACCGTTGTAGCGCCAGTAGCGATGCATCGCCTGGTGGGATACATCGGCGATGCTCCTCGTAAAGACCCAGTCGCCGCTGCCATCGAATCGCATTCGCTGAGCAACGGCGAGATCAACGTGCTGAAGCTGCTGCTACAGGGCAATTCGAATTCCGAGATCGCAGCAGCGCTGAAGATCTCAGAATCCTCGGTGAAAAAGCACGTCTCCAGCCTCATCGTCACCTTTAACGCAAGCACCCGCCTAAATCTCGTCACCAAGATTTTAGGCGGGGCAGGTAGCTAGGCACTGAGGCTAGAACACGGCTTAATACGGCTCTTCCGGTTTTAGAGTGCATTGATTCTGTG
>NZ_KV788343.1:0-84293 GCF_001807215.1 Corynebacterium sp. HMSC05D08
GACTCCGTGTCCAAAAAGCCCATGGACATAACACTTCTAGTGCAAGGGCTGGCATCTGTGTGCATGAGTCTGGCACACTAGCCAGTTATGGAATACGCACTTCTTCTAGTTCTCGCAATTCTCATCTTCCTCCCTAGCTTTATGACGATGCGCAAACAGCGTGAGCGTCAAAACAAACTTTCTGAGCTGCAGCAAAATTTGTATGTAGGGCAGAAAGTAATTACTGCGGGCGGCCTGCACGGGACTGTCGCGGCTACCCGCGAGCAGGAAGTGGATCTAGAAGTGGCCGGAGGCGTCGTAATCACCTTCGACAAGATGGCCATTGTTCGTACGCCGGAAATTGTCAGTGAAGAGGAAGCAAACGGGATTCGCTAGTGCGATTCCAGTTGCCGTTTTGTAGCGCTTATCACACTAGGTGGCAAAAGCTGAGAGCCCGTTAAGTCATTGGGCCTTTCATGACGTAGCATGAGGGATCGTGCTCGTGGACTTTTGTTTCAAATGCCCACGAATTATTCAAAGTTAATCGTAAAACCCTGTTTTAGTTGCACAGGAGAACTCCTTGTCCGCAAAGAATCGTGGCGCATTGCGCAATAGGAACAGGCAGTGGCCAAAGCGTGCTATTGCCTTGTTTGCGCTAATCGTCGTTGCCATTTATGCCCTTATTTTCCTAACTGGTGCTCGCCAAGGCACGCCGAAACTCGGCATTGACTTGCAGGGCGGTACCCGTGTGACCCTCGTACCGCAAGGCGAGGAGCCCACTCAAGACCAGCTCCAGCAAGCTCGTAACATCCTTGAACAGCGCGTCAACGGAATGGGCGTTTCTGGTTCCGAGGTTGTGATCAATGGCTCCACGCTCGTAATCACGGTTCCAGGCGAGGATGCTTCCCAGGCGCAGGCAGTGGGCCAGACTTCCCAGCTTTTGTTCCGTCCAGTTGCGCAACAGCCGATGCCGGACATGAACAAGCTCAATGACACTTTGCTCGACATGGCAAACCGGTGGGTTGAGTACCGCGTTCTTAGCGTGGAGGAAGCCAACGCGTCACTAAAGCAAGTACATGATGCTATTAAGAAGGCCGTGGAACAGTCCGGAGAAAAGAAGGACAAGAAGTCGGAGGACTCACAGGCCCCGACTGTTACCGCAAAGCCAAAGAAGGAGCCTTCAAACTCGCTCGAGAAGGCCGATTTCCGCGATGAGATGACGGCGATGCTCCGCAAGGACCGTCAGTCTGACGATCCAACGACTATCTCTGCTGCAGCGGCCCTTTTGAAGTGCGATGCTGATTCTGATCCGCTTGCGGGTACCGATGATCCAGCAAAGCAGTTCGTGGCTTGTGACTTTGCAAACAAAACCCCATACCTTTTGGCCCCAGCGCCATTGCTCGAAGGCATAAAGGATCCTAACGGTACTCGTTTGACCGGTAACGAGATTGACACCAACAAGCCAATTAACGGTGGCCTCAACCCGCAGACCGGCCAGATGGAGATCAGCTTCGCCTTCAAGACCGGCGATGGCCCTAACGGTTCCGAGACTTGGTCCAAGGTGACACAGCAGAACCTGAAGAAGCAGGTCGCCATCACCCTTGACTCTGCGGTTATTTCTGCTCCGGTCATCCAGGGCGCAACTCCGGTTGGCTCCGCTACCTCCATCACCGGTGACTTCAGCCAAGAAGAAGCAACTAGCCTGGCTAACAACCTAAAGTATGGCGCTCTTCCGCTGTCCTTTACCGGTTCCAATGGCGAGCCTGGCGGCACCGTGGAAACTGTTCCACCATCACTGGGTAAGGCTGCTCTGAAGGCCGGACTCATCGCGGGCATCGTGGGCTTCATCTTGGTTGTCCTTTACTCGCTGTATTACTTCCGTGCACTCGCCGGTGTCTCCCTGATTACCCTCGTCGCCTCCGGCATTTTGACCTACGGTGCACTCGTTCTGTTGGGTCGCTGGATTGGCTACTCGCTGGACCTTTCGGGCATCGCCGGTTTGGTCATTGGTGTCGGTGCTACTGCGGACTCCTTCGTGGTCTACTACGAGCGCATCAAGGATGAGCTGTTGGAAGGCAGAACCTTCCGTTCGGCAACTACCAAGGCGTGGGAGCGCTCACGCGCAACCATCGTTACGGGTAACGCTGTTACGCTTATTGGCGCTGTCATCGTGTACTTCCTCGCAATTGGTGAGGTCAAAGGCTTCGCCTTCACTATGGGCCTGACCACCGCATTCGACTTGGTTGTCTCCTTCCTCATTATGGCTCCGCTGATGCAGCTCATCGGCGCAAGGCCAGCAGCAGCTAAGCCGTCTATGAACGGACTTGGCGGTATTTACGCTCTGGTTGAGGAACGTCGTGCCCGTGGTTATTACGTAAAGTCTGGAAAAACCGGACACAAGGAAACCGCTGCAAGCGCAGCTGCAGCGTCTCATACAGCAGCAGCCGATTCCCGCCTCACCGAGGAGGACAAGTAGAGATGACTACTAAAGTGAACAATCACAAGATCTCCAAGATGGATCGTCTGTATGAAGACGAGGGCGGATACGACTTTATTGGTCATTCCAAGACGTGGTACGCCATCACCGCAGTATTGGTCGCTGCATCCATCTTGGCCATTGCAATTCGCGGCTTTAGCCTCTCCCTTGACTTCGAGGGCGGCACCAAGCTGAACATGCCAGCCGCCGATCTCGTGGCAGAGCAGGTCGGCGATACCTTCGAAGAAGCTATCGGTGTTGAGCCGGAAATGGTACAGATCGTCGGCGCCGGCGACTCGCGTACCTTGGAAATCACTTCCGAACGCCTTTCTCAGGAGCAGGTAGATACCGCCCGCCAAGCAATCTTTGAGCAGTATCATCCAAAGGATTCCGAGGGCAAGGCCACCCCGGATGCAATTGGTTCTTCAACTGTGTCTGAGTCATGGGGATCCGCGATTACGCAGCGCATGCTTCTCGCTATGGCTGTATTTCTTGCGACGGCGACGGTGTATGTTGCAGTTCGACTGCAGCGAGACATGGCCTTCGCAGCGATTCTCGCGCTGATTCTTGACGGCGTCATCATCGCGGGCATCTACGCCCTCTTCGGGCTAGAAGTCTCCCCGGCAGTCATCATTGGTCTGCTTACGGTGCTGACCTTCTCTATCTATGACTCCGTTATCGTCTTTGACAAGGTCAACGAGAATACTGAAGGCTTCCAGGGCCAGCGCAAGAAGACATATGGCGAGCTTGCGAACCTCGCCGTTAACCAGACAGTTATGCGTTCCATTTCCACGTCTATCATTTCGGTCCTGCCGATTATTGCGCTGTTCGTCATCGCCGTCTGGCTGATGGGCATTGGCACCCTTCGCGACCTTGCGCTCATTCAGCTGATTGGCGTCATCGAGGGCATTTTCTCCTCGTTGTTCCTGGCAACCCCATTGCTGGTGTCCATTGCAAACCGTCGTAAGTCCGTCAAGAAGCACAACACTGAGGTGCGGCAGTTCCGCGCTAAGCACGGCGAGGACGCAGATGAAGACACCGTGGCCGCTGCTGCAGTGGGTTCCCGAAAGGTCACTTCTCTGGCAGCCCAGGATTCGGAAGGGGAGGCGTCCTCAAGCGATGCTGCATCGGCCCCCTTCACTAGGAACCCGGGCACCCCAGGCAGCGCCGGGACAAGCTGGCGTCCAGGCCGGTAGATGAGCCGTTACTCCAGGCCGCTACTCTAGGCCGTTGATCCAGGACCTCGGGAACGGACGTCGAAAAGAAGCGAGGACAAAAGGTGGTAGTTAAACCACAAACAGAGCGCCATTGGGCTAAAAAGGCCACAGTGGCGCTCCTCGCCGTTGTCGGCCTCACCGCAACGGCCTGCTCAGACCAAGGTAACCAGGACGGTAACGAGGAAGAAAAACCGAGCGGACCACAGTCCACCGATTTCTTCGGATACATGGTCAATACCCCGCTTGCCACTACAAATGCTGGCACCTCGTTCGGCAGCGCAACGAGTGCAGCGCAGTTGTCCAGCCGCTTATACCCGGCCATTTATGTTCCCGGCCCCTCGGGGCAGATGATCCCCAACTCGGATCTTGTGCAGACCGAAGAGTTGCCACCCTCCCCGGAAAATCCTCATAAGCAGATTAGTTTTACCCTTTCGGAGCAAGCAAAATTCTCCGATGGCGTTCCCGTAACTTGTGATGACTACCTCCTCGCCTTCACCGCAGGTGTCATGGCATCCGAGTTCGGCTCGCACATGCCTCTGATGAACGAGATTGCCCAATTCGAGTGCGCCCCGAATTCCAAGGAATTTACGCTCACCTTCAACGAAGGCGAAGGCGATCGCTGGCGCTATCTCTTTGGCCCAGGCACCGTTATGCCGGCGCATGCCTTGGCCAAGAAGGCCGGGTTGACGATGGAGGAGCTCAACACGACTCTGTCCTTGCAAGACCCCACTGCTTTGCAACCAGTGGCAGACGCGTGGCGTTATGGATTCTCCACAGCCCCTGCTGACTTTGACTCGGAGCTACAAGTTTCCTTTGGCCCCTTCGTGGTGGACAAGGTGGGGGAGCAGGGTGAGATCATCCTGAAGGCTAACAAGGAGTACTTCGGCGATAAACCGGCGACAGATACCGTTGTTGTATGGCCCAACACTGCAGACGCTAAGGCTCTCAAGGATAGGGGCAATTTGCGTGTTGTCGATGCTGCTGAGGCTAAGCCAGACTGGTTACCTGCTGCTGACCAAGCAAGCCCTTATGAGGTCGAACCCGTAGTAGGTGGCTTGACCGATACCCTGGCGTTGTCGCAGTCCGGCGTATTTCAGGAATCGTGGGCCCGGGAGGCTTTTGCCTCCTGCATCGACCATGTGCGGTTGGCCGAGGTCAGTTCGCAGCAATCTGGCGTAGAAGTACCACCTGTGTACCTGCGCACGTTGCGCCATTCTGACCCGGTCGCCACCCATTTGGGCCAGGTAGCCAAGGAGCACCAGGGCCAGGACATGGCTAAGGCTGCGAACCTGTCTGGGTACACCGTCAAGATTGGTTACTTGGGCCCGGATGAGCGCTACAGCGCCATGGTCGAAGAGATTAAGAAGATGTGTGAACCCGCCGGTATCACGGTCGAGGACCAGTCTGCTGAGTATATGTCGCAGCATTATTTGGAGATGGACCCTGCGACATGGACTCCGACTATCGATGCATTCTTGGGCCCGGTTGATCCAATGACGGAGTACTCTACGCCGGACTCAAACATCAAACGGCTCAAGGAGATCAAAGAAGCAGAGGAAAAGCTATGGGAGGACGTCCCTTCTATTCCTTTGGCCGCCCAGCCCCGCGTCTTCATCGTTGACCGCTCGGTCAAGGGCGTGGTCCCATACACTGGTGCTGCGGGCATTGGCTGGAACATGGATCGTTGGAGTGCGCCGAGTGCAGCTCCAGTCAGCACTCAGCGTTAATCAGTTGTTGATTTCTAGTCTCAAATTTGACACGAACTTTTGAAGGATTTGTTGTGAGTGAAACTTATTCCGCCGCGGCGCGGGCACTGAATGAAAAAGTGCGTTTGGTGCAAGACTTCCCTGAGAAGGGCATCCTCTTCGAGGATTTGACACCAGTGCTTGCCGACGCCGAAGCATTTCAGGCGGTTGTCGACGGACTAGCGAAGGCCTGCGAAGACTTGGGCGCCGAGATGATTGGTGGCCTCGATGCTCGCGGTTTCTTGCTGGGCTCTGCCGTGGCGTACAAGCTAGGCGTGGGCATTTTGGCCATCCGCAAGAAGGGCAAGCTACCACCACCCGTTCTGACTCAGGAGTACACGCTGGAGTACGGTTCGGCGGCGCTCGAGATTCCCGGTGAGGGAGTCGATATTGAAGGCAAGCGCATCGTGCTTGTCGACGACGTTCTGGCCACCGGAGGCACGCTCTACGGCGCGAAGCTGCTTTTGGAGTCTGCGGGCGCAAAGGTAGCTGGAAACGTCGTGGTCTTGGAAGTTAACGGACTAGCTGGTCGCGAGCGTTTGGCAGATGTTCCGCTGGTAGTGCTCAACCAGGCAGCAGCCACCGACTAGAATGATGTGTCTAAAGCCATCGTTGGCCGGATACACCCCATGACTAGGAGGAGGGCGACGCCTTGACCACTGAGAAGTCGACAAAGCGCCCGAATGGCGGGATGCGGAGCATGTCGGCACGTTTGGCTCGGTCTTTGACCGGAGGCAGGGTAAAGATCAACCCGGTGCTGGATCCACTGATGTCCATCCACCGGCAGTTCCATCCCAAAGCTGACGTAGAGCTACTTAATAACGCCTACAACACGGCTGAGCGCCTCCACGAGGGTGTGTTCCGTAAGTCTGGGGAACCATATATCACCCACCCCCTCGCCGTAGCCACCATCGCGGCTGAGATTGGCATGGACACCACGACCATCGTTGCAACACTGCTGCATGACACGGTCGAGGACACGGACTATTCACTCGAAGACCTGACAAGGGACTTCGGTCCTGAGGTTGCGAGGCTTGTCGACGGCGTGACAAAGCTCGACAAGGTTGCCCTCGGCGCCGCAGCTGAGGCAGAAACTATCCGCAAGATGATCGTGGCCATGGCCACCGATCCCCGCGTGCTCGTTATCAAGGTGGCGGACCGCCTCCACAACATGCGCACCATGCGCTTTCTCCCCCCAGAGAAGCAGGCGAAGAAGGCACGGCAGACTCTCGACGTCATTGCGCCATTGGCACACCGCTTGGGCATGGCCAACGTGAAATGGGAGCTGGAAGACCTTTCTTTTGCCATCTTGTACCCCAAGAAATACGACGAGATCGTACGCATGGTGGCGGACCGAGCTCCTTCTCGCGACCGCGCTTTGAAAGAAATCAAAACGCAGGTTACGCAGGCCCTGCGGGAAAACGGCATCGATGCTGAGGTCATGGGACGTCCGAAGCACTACTGGTCCATCTATCAGAAGATGATGGTGCGTGGCCGCGATTTTGCGGAGATCTTCGACCTCGTAGGTATCCGCATCCTCGTTGATGACGTCAACTCTTGTTATGCCGCGATTGGCGTTGTGCACTCGCTTTATCAGGCGCTTCCGGGGCGCTTTAAGGACTATATTTCTGCGCCGCGTTTCGGGGTATACCAGTCCCTGCACACCACGGTGATTGCAGAAGGTGGTTCCACCCTGGAAGTTCAGGTGCGCACGCATGAGATGCACTACAACGCGGAGTTTGGTGTTGCTGCGCACTGGCGTTACAAGGAGAAGAAGGGCAAGAACGGTAAAGGCGACGCTGAGGTCGACCAGATGGCGTGGATGCGTCAGCTGCTGGACTGGCAGAAGGAAGCCGCTGACCCGAATGAGTTCTTGGACTCGCTGCGTTATGACCTTACGGCTAAGCAGATTTTTGCATTTACCCCGAAGGGCGATGTAGTCAACTTGCCGGCGGGTTCAACGCCGGTGGACTTTGCCTACGCTGTGCACACAGAGGTGGGCCACCGCTGTATCGGTGCGAAGGTCAACGGAAAGCTGGTTGCGCTTGAGTCAGAGCTAAAGTCTGGTGACAAGGTTGAGATCTTTACCTCGAAGGATCCTAACGCTGGGCCGTCGAGGGATTGGCAGGACTTCTTGGTCTCGCCACGCGCCAAAGCAAAAGTGCGTCAGTGGTTTGCCAAGGAGCGCCGCGAGGAGCACTTGGAGTCCGGGCGCGATGCTTTGGCGGCTGAGATTCAACGCGGCGGCCTGCCAATGCATAGGTTGTTTACTGCTTCTTCCATGAAGCAAGTCGCCGAGCAACTCCACTATTCCGATGTGGACGCCCTTTACACCGCTATAGGTGCCGGAAATGTATCGGCACAGCATGTGTCGAATCAACTGATGTCCCTCTTTGGGGACCAAGACGACGCTGCAGAGGCCCTGGCGTCGCGTACACCATTCTCTGAGCTGGAAAGCTCGCGTAATCAGCGCACCCACGACTCAGAGCAAGGAACCGGAATTTTGGTTGAGGGTAGCCCTGATGTCATGGCTAAGCTGGCGCGTTGCTGCCAGCCAGTCCCTGGCGACGCTATCTTCGGCTTCGTCACCCGTGGTGGTGGTGTTTCCGTCCACCGCGCAGACTGCACCAATGCGGAAAAGCTCAAGTCTGAGCCGGAGCGCATGATGAAGGTCGAATGGTCTTCGGGCAAGGGATCGTCCGGCGAGTTCTCCGCTAGCCTCCAGCTTGAAGCGATTGACCGGCAAGGTCTGCTGGCCGAGCTAACTGGCGTATTCAGCGAGCAAAAGCTCAATGTTTTGTCGATGAGCTCGAACCGCGGCGACGACCACATTGCCACCATGCGCTTTACGTTCTCCATCTCGGATACCAAGCAGCTGGGCCAGCTGATGACTACGCTGCGCAACACCGAGGGAGTCTTCGACGTCTACCGCGTCACCGCCTAGCTCGTCGCGTCACCGCCTAGCTACTGCTGTGGCTGGGCGGCCTCCGCCTGGGAACCTGCGACGTCGATAAGCACTTTGCCCCGGGCGCTAATGCCACCATCGTGTGGAGGCGTGATTCGGGGAAGGGGGCGTCGGAAAGCGCAAGGACGCTCGATGTAAGCTGGAAAACCGTGGATACGCTAGGGCTAATGGGACGTGAGGCTTTATACCAATTGGGTATTGAGCCGCATCGAATACCTGTGGTCATTTTGGCCACGGTGGGTATCTATTTGGCCTTCATGATTTTGGTCAAGCTCTTTGGCACCCGCGTACTGACATCGATGACCGCCTCTGACGCGGTCATCATCATTATGTTCGGCGCGGTTTCGGGCCGTGTGATTGTGGGTAACCCGCCCACCCTGGCAGCAGGTATCGTCGGACTTTTGACTCTGATGGTGTTGGAGGCGGCCTTCGGTACGTTCCGCCGTTATATTCGTTGGTCACGCTACATCGACCGTCGCCCTGTGCTTCTTGTCTATGACGGCGAGTTATTGCCTGAGAACATGCATTTTGCGCACATTACGGAAAGTGATGTTAACTCGGCTACTCGCAAGGCAGGGTTGGGTCGGCGCGCGGACATCCAGTTGATGATCTTGGAGCCCACTGGCCAAATTTCGGTAATTAAAATTGGACAGTTCGTCGATCCCGCTTTATTCCGTGACATCTTGGGAGCTGAGCGCATTAAAGGAATCGAAGGCGAGGCAGGGGATTAGTAGCGGCTCGTGCCTCCAGGTGGGCAGGATAGAGTTTGTGCAGGAAAACAAGAAAAGCACCTGCTCAAAGCAGGTGCTTTACATCGAAGCTCAGGAATAAACTAGAACTTCAGGTACTTGTTTGCAAAAGCGAACAGTGCGCCAAGTGCAGAGATAACAGCGGTGAAGACGCCGATCCAATCCTTGATTTGCTTTGCCTTGTCTCCGCTGTTCTTGTCCTTGTTGTCACCCTGGCTGGAGGAGAGACCGTCGAGGGAAGATCCCTTGTTGGTCTTGTCGGTGTCCGGGGTATTTTGGCCAGTTGTGGTGACCGGCTGAGCCGGGGCGTCAGCTGCTGGGCCTTCCTGAGCCATAGCAGCGCCAGCGCCGCCGAAGGAGATGGTTGCAGCTGCTGCAGCGGCAACGAGTGCCTTGCGGGAGAAGAACTTCATATGTTCAATCCTTAAGAGTCGGGAATTTCAAAGACTCCATGAATGTTAGTGTTGCTCCTAGACTTTTGCAACACCTTTTCCAAGAATTAGTTCTGTCTGTGAATTAACTGGATGTTGAGGTTGGGTGCTTGTTGTGCTGCGGATATAAGTTCAAGTGAGTCTAAACCAATAAACCAAATGTGAACGTGCCGGGCTGACCTGAATTTCTCTTAGGTTCAACTGCGGGGGTAGAGCGTGAGAAGTAAAAAAGAGCCCTTTCCAGCTGCTGCGACTGGAAAGGGCAATTCTCGGCTCCTCATTGTGGGGGAGAGGAGCGCCGTGGTCCTAGGTTTAGGAGGAAACGGTAGCCGTGGAAATCTTGATTTCTTCAGCTGGCTTGCCGTCGGTGGCACCGCCTTCGACGCCAATCTTGGCAATCTTGTCCAAGGTCTTTTGACCCTGGTCGGTGAGGTTGCCGAAGTAGGTGTAATCAGGAGCCAACATGGAGTCGGCGTAATTGATGAAGAACTGGGAACCGTTGGTGTCCTTGCCAGAGTTGGCCATTGCGATGGAACCCTTCGGGTAGGTCACAGGCTTCTTTCCAGCGGAGGAGTCCACCTCATCGGTTGGGTATTCGTTGGCGAAGCTAAAGCCAGGGCCGCCGGAGCCGGTACCAGTTGGGTCACCACACTGGAGGACGTTCAAACCGCCGGAGGTCATACGGTGGCAAATGGTGTCATCGTAGAAGCCACTCTTTGCCAGGGAAGTGATTGCCTGCACTGTGCAAGGGGCGAGAGAACGATCCAGGTCCATTACGATGTCACCCTGATTGGTCTTGAACGTGACCTGAACGGTGCCCTTCGTGGAGACGTCTTTGCCGCTAGGGGCCTTGGCGCCATTGTCGTCGCGGCCGTCATCCTCGTACTTGCACTGGACGCTTGCCGGGAGTGCTTCCTTACGCTTACCGCTCAGTGCAGTTGCTTCGGGAGTTTTATCCTGGCTTGAGGTTGCGGCAGTGCTGGATTCCTCAGCTACGACCTTCTCCGCAGAGTTGTCGCGTGTTGCAAAGAAGTAAATTCCGCCAACAAGGGCGAGAATGACTACGAGCGAAGCAGCAACGACGCCCAGCGGGCGAGTCTTTTCTTTGCGGTCACGGGCCTTGAGCTCGCGCTCAAGGCTGTTGAGCGCCTCTTCACGGCGCTGTGCGTTGTTGGGCATGTAAGTGTCCTTTGGCAATGGGTGTCTATGTCAGTCACTTGGGCTCGGTCGATTGAACTCGAGCATTACCGCACTGATTCTAGCTTGTGAGCAAAACTGGGCCTTATTCAGTCTCCTGTGAGTCTCATCTGATCCTCGTGGCGCTAGCTGTTTAGCTCCAGTACAGTGGGGCGCCATGACTACAGTGAACTTCCAAGGAAATGAAACCCAGATCGCAGGCGACCTGCCAGAGGTTGGTGCTCAGCTGCCAGAGTTTAACCTCGTTGGCACTGACCTTTCTGAGGTCACCAACAAGGACTTCGCGGGCAAGCGCCTTGTGATCTCCTTGTTCCCATCCGTTGACACCGGCGTGTGCGCGGCGCAGCTTCGCGCGTTCAATGAGAAGGCAGCGGGATTGGACAACACCGTTGTCCTGTCCGTGTCCCGTGACCTGCCATTCGCACAGGAGCGTTTCTGCGCAGCTGAAGGCATCGAGAACGTCGTCAGCGCTTCTGACTTCCGCTCTGATTTCGGTGAAAAGCTCGGCATTACCCTGCAGGGTTCCCCGCTGAAGGGCCTGCTCGCACGCTCCGTCGTTGTCACCGATGAAAACCACAAGGTGATCTACACCGAGCTGGTTCCTGAGGTGACCACCGAGCCTAACTACGATGCAGCCATTGAGGCACTGAGCTAATCACCTGGCCGACGTCGCTTTCTATGGGCGCGGCGGCTTCGAGTGGCTTTCCAGCTAGCTAGCGCTTCCGCATCCGTGGGGGCGCTAGACTGCGTTTTATGACTTTGAGCGTTTTAGGTTTCGCAGCGGGCCCCTATAAGACCAACACGTACATCGTGGCAAACGGTGCACGTGCCTTCGTGGTTGATCCGGGCATGCATGCGATGCAGCGCGTCCTGGAAATCGGTGCTGAACAGGGGCTGACCTTCGAAGCGATCGTCCTCACCCACGGCCACCTGGACCATACCCGTGAAGCAGGGGACTTGGCGCGCCAGCTCGACCTGCCGGTTTATATCCACCCTGATGACGCATTCATGCTTGTCGACGGCTCCGGGGTCTCCGCCGAGTCCCAAGTGCTCTTTGATGCGAAGAACATGGTGCAGATTGAGGACCTGCGCGATCTGCGCGGTGGCGAGACTATCGAACTGGTTGGCCATGAATTCCGCCTCGAGCACGCCCCAGGGCATTCCCCGGGTTGCGTTCTCATTATTGCGGAAGATTTTGTCCTCGCCGGTGATGTTTTGTTTAAAGGCTCGATCGGGCGTACTGACTTGGAGCACTCCGATCCTGCGGCCATGCAGCGTTCGCTTGCTGGTCCGGTGTGGAACCTTGATGACAGGCTGGCTGTGTTGCCAGGGCATGGCCCGACGACCACGATGCGCGCAGAAAGGGCCACTAATCCGTTCCTCGCCACGCTGCGGGATGTACTCTGATATGCGTGAGTGATAAGAAGCAGTTCAAGGCCCTGTCCGCCCCCAAAGGAGTGCCGGACTACATTCCGCCGCAATCGGCGACCTTCTACAAGGTGCGTGAGAACCTGGTTCACCAGGCGCATCTGTCCGGCTTCCAGCACATCGAGCTTCCGATCTTCGAAGACACTACGCTTTTCGCGCGTGGTGTTGGTGAATCCACCGATGTGGTCTCCAAGGAGATGTACACCTTCGCAGACCGTGGTGACCGCTCGGTAACCCTGCGCCCCGAAGGCACTGCGGGTGTGATGCGTTCGGTCATTGAGCACAACCTCGACCGCGGTCAGCTGCCGGTCAAGCTCAATTATTTCGGACCTTTCTTCCGCTATGAGCGTCCGCAGGCCGGCCGCTACCGCCAGCTTCAGCAGGTGGGCGTCGAGGCAATCGGCGTCGACGATCCCGCATTGGACGCGGAGATTATTGCGCTAGCTGATCGTTCCTTCCGTTCGCTTGGACTCAGCAAGTTCCGCCTCGAGCTAACCAGCCTTGGCGATCACAATTGTCGTCCTGCTTATCGTGAGAAGCTGCAGGATTTCCTCTTTAAGCTGGATTTGGACGAAGAGACCCGCAAGCGTGCGGAGATCAACCCGCTGCGCGTTTTGGATGATAAGCGTCCGGAGGTGCAAGAGCAGCTTGTCGACGCCCCGTTGATGCTCGACCACCTCAACGAGGAATGCCGTACCCACTTCGAGACCGTCACCGGCCTTCTTGATGACATGGGTATTGAATACACCATCAACCCGCGCATGGTGCGCGGGCTGGACTACTACACCAAGACCTGTTTCGAGTTTGTGCACCCACTGCTGGGCGCTCAATCCGGTATCGGCGGCGGTGGCCGCTACGACGGACTTATGGCACAGCTCGGTGGTCAGGAGCTTTCCGGTATTGGTTATGGACTTGGCGTCGACCGCACGATCCTGGCTCTCGAAGCCGAAGGCATCGAGCTCGACGGCGTCGATCAGCGCGTTGCTGTGTTCGGCGTTGCGCTGGGCGCTGATGCGAAGCGTCGTATGGCTGGCATCATCAATGACCTGCGTAATGCCGGTATCTCTGCGGACATGTCCTTCGGCGACCGCGGACTCAAGGGCGCGATGAAGGGCGCTGACCGCGCAGGCGCGCGCTTTGCTCTCGTGCTCGGTGAGCAAGAGCTTGAAAACGGCGTTGTGGCCGTCAAGGACCTGGCAGCCCACGAGCAGAACGATGTGGCTATCGACGCCCTTGTTGAGCACCTACGCAACCAGCTGAACTAAGCCAATGACGTCAAAGGGCATCTCGCTGAGATGCCAAAGGCGCCTTCCTTCCTACATATCGATTAGGGAGTGAGGGGCCTTGTGTTTTGCTACTATGCGTTCGTGATGCCGCTTTTGATGCCCGCTAAGTAGATGCGCAGCATGCGCTTTTGGATATCGGGCACGTAGTTCTCCACCTGCACCTTCCTGGGGCGCACCAGCGTCAAGATACCCACCACGAAGTCGAGGTGCCCCACGCCGGGGCCGATTACTCCGTGCTGCTTTCCGAGCTCAATGAACCTTTCGCCATTTTCTTGTAACGCGTCGCGCTTCAATTTCAAATGCTCCGGCAGGGTATCTAAGTCTTCCGGCGCGAAGGAGGGAATGAGGCTGGTCAAACCCATCGTTGTGAGCTTGAGGGCATAGTCCAGGACGAAGTTTTCCGCGTCCGAAGGATCGGATTCGAAGTCTTCAATCAAGCGATTTTGGAAGACCAGGAAACCGTCGCTCATGTGTTCCGCGCACGCGTGAATTAGCGCTTCACGGTCCGGGAAGTTGCGGTAAAGCGTTGCAACGCCCACGCCTGCTTCCTGGGCAATCTTTTCAAGGGAGACCGAGTTGCCATGGCGTTTAAACATGGCACATGCCGCCTCTATGATGGCTATTCGACGGCGTAATGCATCGGCTCGCATGGAGGTAGGTATCGCTTTCTAGGTTAGAGTCTGTGCGTTAGCGATAAGACTACCTTTTGCCATGCAAGCCTTTTGCACTAGCACTCCACCTGCGTGACGGCGAAGCCTAGCGTCTTCGCGAGGCCACCAATGGAGGTCTCCTTGTACTTCGCCAGCATGTCGCGGCCGGTATCGGCCATCGTCTGCACGGCGGCGTCGAGAGAAACGTGGTGCGTGCCTTGGCCCATGCGAGCCAGGCGCGCGGCGTTGATGGACTTGACCGCGCCGATAGCGTTGCGTTCGATGCACGGAATCTGCACGAGGCCGCCGACTGGGTCGCAGGTAAGGCCGAGGTTGTGCTCTAGCGCAATCTCGGCGGCATTTTCGATCTGCGCCGGCGTTGCGCCCAGTAGTTCAGCCATGCCAGCCGCCGCCATTGACGACGCCGAGCCTACCTCGCCTTGGCAGCCCACCTCGGCGCCCGAAATGGAGGCGTTGTGCTTGATGATCATGCCGATAGCACCCGCAGTAAGTAGGTAGCGGCGGGCGGAATCGCGGGTGAAGTTCGGCTTGAAGTCGCGGGCATAGTGCAACACCGCTGGGATGATGCCGCAGGCGCCGTTTGTTGGGGCCGTAATCACTCGGCCGCCAGCGGCATTTTGCTCGTTGACGGCGAGCGCATACAGGTTGACCCACTCCATAGCGGAAAAGCCGAAAGACTTATCGTCGTGGCCCTCCAGCAGCTGCTTGTACATGCCCGGCGCGCGGCGTGGGACCTGCAGGCCGCCCGGCAAGATTCCGGAGGTGGAGATGCCGTCGGTGACGCACTCGCGCATGATGTCCCACACCAAATCCAGGTGCGCGTAGACGTATTCGAGGCCGCCGTCTTCTTTATGGAGCGCTTCCTGGTTGGCGGCGACAATCTCCCAGATCTTCAAATCGTGCTTCTCGCACAGCGCAAGCAATTGCTCGCCCGTGGTGAATGGGTAAGGAACATCGTCGGTGGATTCGGCCGCCGCCATGCCAGCAGGTACTTCGGCGGAGGCTGCCACCTCTGCGTCGAGTTCCTCGCGGGAGAGAATGAATCCGCCGCCGACGGAGAAGTACTCGGCGTGCTCTGCCAATAGGTTGCCTTCAGCGTCCCATGCGTCAAAGATGAGGCAATTCGGGTGCTCGGGGACCGGCTCGTTGTTGAACTCGATGGAATATTCTAACGCGCCCAGCGGGCCGTCGGTCATGCCCTTGCTCGGAATGGGCTGATCGGAACGCGGTTCAGCGTCAACCGGGACGGTAAGCGGATCCCAGCCGGCCAAGCCCAGAATCACCGCGCGGTCGGTGCCGTGGCCGCGGCCAGTCAGCGAGAGCGAGCCGCGCAACTCGGTGTGCACCTTGGCTGGATGCTCCGGCAGCGTTTTCAGGAACGCAAGGGCCGCGCGCATTGGGCCGACGGTGTGCGAGGAAGATGGGCCAATGCCGATGGAGAAAATGTCGGTGACGCTGATTGCCATGCTGGGCGGTGCCTCCTTTGTGAGTTTGGAAATTAAGTCGGGGGTTGGTGGGGGGATTATTTCTAGGGGCAGGCTGTGGCTAAACCCGTGTTAATTGCGGTCTCGCTGCGGTCAAAATTCTCTGGGATGAGGAGTATTGCATGTAGGCCGCGCATACAGTTTCTCCATGTTACCGCTTTGTCAGTAGTTCACTACGTGCAGTCAGCATTGTTAGCCCCGCGGAGCGGGTGTGACCAAGGCCAGGTGATTTTGAGGGATAAGCCGATAGAAATTATTGAATTTTTAATGTGTGACTTTCGGCCACAATGAATACTGTTTAGTATCCCAGTTCACATTAGTTAAGCAGTTTAGCGTGCCTAACAGTTGTGGCTGGATAAAAGTTCTTTCATTTGCTCTGTCTGATTCCTCGGGAGATTATCGTGAGTATCAAGACCGGACCCGAACCGCGGTCCGACATCGAATTTGTTGAAGTCGACGGCCAAGCACAGCCCATCGACGTAAAGCCGAAAAAGCTCATCGGTAACGTTGAGAAGGTCATCATTTTGATTGCCGCTATCGCTGCGGCTGCCGGTTGGGGAGTGCTCGCTCTCCACCGCGGTGAGACCATCAACTCCGTGTGGTTGGTCTTTGCGGCGGTGGGCTCCTACATCATTGGTTACACGCTTTATGCACGCTTGATTGAGTACAAGGTGGTTAAGCCGCGCAACAACCGCGCTACCCCTGCAGAGTATGCAAACGATGGTAAGGACTTCCTGCCTACGGACCGTCGTGTTCTCTTTGGTCACCACTTCGCGGCCATTGCCGGTGCCGGCCCCTTGGTTGGCCCGGTTATGGCTGCTCAGATGGGCTATTTGCCGGGAACATTGTGGATTGTGCTGGGCGTTATCTTCGCCGGCGCGGTGCAGGATTACCTGGTGCTCTGGGTATCTACCCGCCGCAAGGGTCGCTCGCTTGGCCAGATGATTAGCGATGAGATGGGCAAAGTCGGTGGCGCCGCGGGCATCCTGGCCACCATCGCCATCATGATCATCATCATCGCCGTGCTGGCGCTGATCGTCGTGAACGCTCTTGCTGACTCCCCATGGGGTGTTTTCTCCATCACGATGACCATCCCGATCGCCATTTTCATGGGCCTGTACCTGCGATACATTCGCCCCGGCAAGGTCACGGAGATTTCGGTCATCGGCGTCATCCTCTTGCTGGCAGCCATCATCGGCGGCGGCTACGTTTCCGGCACTGAGGTCGGCGCTAGCATGTTCACCTGGTCCAAGGAAACCCTGGCATTCGCGATCATCGGTTATGGCTTGGTCGCTGCCATCCTTCCAGTGTGGCTTCTGCTTGCGCCACGCGACTACCTGTCAACCTTCATAAAGATCGGCGTTATCGCCTTGCTGGCCATCGCCATCGTTATCGAACGCCCTGAGGTCCACATGCCGGCGGTTACCTCCTTTGCTGTTAATGGCAACGGCCCGGTCTTTTCCGGCAACCTCTTCCCATTCTTGTTCATCACTATTGCCTGTGGTGCGCTTTCTGGTTTCCATGCGTTGATTTCCTCCGGTACTACGCCGAAGCTCATTGAGAAGGAGTCTCACATGCGCGCCATCGGCTACGGCGGCATGATTATGGAGTCCTTCGTCGCAGTCATGGCACTCATTTCTGCAGTCGTCATTGACCGCCACATGTACTTCGCAATGAACTCACCGGCAGCTAAGACACTGGGTACTCCAGAAGGCGCGGCGGACTTCGTAGCAACCCTGCACCTGCCCGGCGCCGACATTACCGCTGATCAGCTTGCCGCAGCAGCTCAAGCAGTGGGAGAGGAAACCATTGTCTCCCGCACCGGTGGTGCTCCAACCCTTGCTTATGGCATGTCCCAAATCATGACCGAGATGCTCGGTAATCCGGCAATGCAGGCATTCTGGTACCACTTCGCCATCATGTTTGAGGCCTTGTTCATCCTGACCACGGTGGACGCTGGTACCCGTGTTGCACGTTTCATGATGTCGGATTCGCTGGGCGCAATCCCGGGCCTGGGCAAGTTTCGTGATCAGAGCTGGAAGCTTGGCACCTACCTGTCCACCTTCTTCGTGTGTGCACTGTGGGGTGCCATCCTCATCATGGGTGTTACTGACCCGCTGGGCGGCATCAACGTCTTGTTCCCACTCTTCGGCATCGCCAACCAGCTACTTGCTGCAATGGCACTCGCTTTGGTGCTTGTGGTTGTTATCAAGAAGGGAATGTACAAGTGGGCATGGATTCCAGCTATTCCATTGGCTTGGGATCTCATCGTGACAATGACCGCCTCGTGGCAAAAGATTTTCAGCTCCGACGCCTCTATTGGTTACTGGGCCAACCATGCAAAATAGAAGGAAGCAGCAGCTCAAGGTCTCACCGAGTTCGGATCTGCCAAGAGCGCCGAAGAGATTGATGCCGTTGTTCGCAACACCTTTATCCAAGGATGCCTATCTATTCTGTTGGCGGTGCTGGTATTGGTAGTTATCGGTGCGGCAATCGTTGCCTGCGCCAAGGCTCTCCAGCAACGTTCTGCAGGTATTGAACCTGCGGACTCCGAAACGGAATTCATTCCATCCAAGCTCTTCCTTCCACGTGGTCTCATGCCGACAAAGCGCGAAAAGGAAGTGGCAGCGGAGTACAACATGACCTTCGAGGAAACAGGAGGGCATTAGTGATTACGGCGCTCAAAAAGATCTCCTGGTACTTCGGCGAGCTCATGGGGGACCATGCTTACGCTAAGTACTGCGATCACCTCCGTGCGCATCATCCTGATGCTGAGATTCCAACGGAGCGTGAATATTGGCGCGCCCGCTACGCCGAACAGGATGCCAACCCCGGCGCGCGGTGCTGCTAACACCGTGCGCGTTGGCTGAGTAGCAAAAAGTCCGTCACCTTAATCTAAGTGGCGGACTTTTCTTAGTTTCCGTCGTGGCCGGAGAGTAGAGAACTAAAGGGGGTGAATTCCTCTTCCAAATCCAAGCCGGTTTTACGTGGCGTAGTTTGCTGACTTGCCGTGATGTCGGGGCTGGCTAATCCGCCCACGCGATCGGAAGGAATGACAATGAGGTCCGCAAGTTCCTTGGCGGCTCTTTCGATGCGGCGTGTGGTCTTTGCTCCCTCGTCAGTGCCGAAGTCCTCTGTGGCTTGGAAGATGCCGGTTGGTACGACGGTGGCATGCAAGTAGTTAAACAGCGGGCGAAGCGCGTAGTCCAGAACCAGCGCGTGGCGGGAAGAACCACCGGTAGCTGCGACCAAGGTCGGAAGGTGGTCGAGTGCGTGCGGATCCAAGGTATCGAAGAACATCTTGAAAAGGCCCGAGTAGCTGCCTTGGAAAATGGGAGTTACCGCAATCAACCCGGACGCATGCGAGAGTGCTCGCTTTGCTTCGTCGAGCAGGGGCGTTGTAGCACCCCAATTAGTCATTGCCTCAGCCAGCTCAGTGGCTAGCTTGCGTAGTTCGATGACGGTTACTTCGAGCCCTTCACCGCGAGCGCCGACTTGGGAGACTACGGCTTGGGCCAGGGCGTCGGCTAGCGCGCGCGTAGACGACGGCGTGGAAAGGCCAGCCGTGACGACGACGAGTGAGCGCATGAAAGAATTCCTCCTAGGAACAGATTGTCAATCGGTCTATCTGCAGTTGTACTTATGAAGCGTCTTCACCAGGGTTGACGCGGAAGTGCGGCGAGCCAGGATTGGCCTTGAGCGTTGCGTGCGTCGGCGGGTTTGAAGCGACATGGTCGGGGCGGCGGGCCTCCATGCGACGGCGTAGCTCAGGCACAACTTGGATACCGAGGAACTCTATCTGCTGGAGCACCACCTCCTGTGGCAAACCAGCGTGGTCAATGAGGAAGAGCTGACGCTGATAGTCACCGACCCAATCTGCGAATTGCATCGTGCGATCGATGACCTGTTCTACGGTGCCGACCGTCAGCGGCGTTTGCGCGGTGAAATCCTCCAGTGAGGGGCCGTGGCCGTAGACGGGCGCATTGTCGAAATAAGGGCGGAAGAAGTCTTTAGCCTGCTGCTCGGTTTCGCCGATGAACACCTGGCCGCCAAGTCCCACGATTGCCTGGTCGGCGCGGCCGTGGCCGTAAGCCTCGAAGCGACGGCGGTAGATGCTGACCATCTTTGCCGTGTGCTCCTTGTTCCAGAAGATGTTGTTGTGGAAGAAGCCATCGCCGTAATAGGCAGCCTGTTCGGCGATTTGCACGGAGCGGATAGAACCGTGCCATACGAAAGGCGGGACGTCGTCAAGCGGGGCAGGCGTGGACGTATAACCCTGCAGGGCAGTGCGGTACTTGCCCGACCAGTTGACCACTGGCTCACGCCATAGGCGGCGCAACAGGTGGTAATTCTCAACCGCCAGCGGGATGCCTTCGCGAATGTCTTTGCCAAACCATGGGTAAACCGGGCCGGTGTTGCCGCGGCCCATCATGAGGTCTACGCGCCCGCCAGACAGGTGCTGTAAGAAGGCGTAATCCTCAGCAATCTTCACCGGATCGTTGGTGGTAATTAGCGTTGTCGAAGTCGAAAGCAGCAGGTTCTTGGTTTGTGCTGCGATGTAGGCCAAGTGAGTAGTTGGGGAGGAAGGCACGAATGGCGGATTATGGTGCTCGCCCGTGGCAAAAACATCGAGGCCTACCTCCTCGGCCTTGAGCGCAATTTCCGTCATATTGCGGATACGTTCGGCTTCACTAGGCGTGATGCCGCTAGTTGGGTCGGTGGTGACATCACCGATGGTGAAGATGCCGAATTGCATATGAAGTCCTTAAGGTGTGTTCGCCAACGAGTGTATATGACGTGTCAACATGAAGGGGGGTGAGCTTTATTCCCACTCCAGCGCATCGACCAAAACTGCGAGGTCAGTGGGAGTGGCGATGCCCAGTGGGCGCTTATTCTTTGCGCCATCTTCTGTAAAGATTAGCGCGCAAGGATGCGTACCGTCCTTGGCCAATTCGGTCAGGGCATCGAGTGCTTCTTGTGCAGTGGCTGTGCGGGGAAGGAAAGCAGCACGGTCACCTGCTTCGGCGTATTTCAAAACCTTGCCAACTGCCACGCTGATCACGTGATTGTCGTCAGCTAAATCAGCGGCAATCCAGCGGGCTACTACGTTAGTTGTCAACAAATTCGCGTAGTTCTCACCGCTATATACCGGAATCTGGGAATAATCGTTGTGTGCGATCAGCTTCAGCGCTTGGCGAATATCGGCATCGGCTTCCAGCGTTACAACTTCGGAGGAACCGAGTACGGCGAGCGCGTTGGGCGGCGAAGTTAACAATTCGCGCAGCTTTTCCAATTGCTCCACCACCCTGGGGTGCGGAGAGGCCAGTGGCTCGTCGTCGTAGTAGCGTCCGTGAGCTATGGCATTGCGGAGATTACCGAAGTCTTTCAGCATCTCTGTTTGGCGTTTATTAAGCATGTGTTTCTCGTGCGCGCGGTCGACTATCCACCAGAAGGAATCCGAGTTCTTGGCATTGATAGCTTGGCGGAGGAATTGCTCAATGTCGTTGAAAGCAGCAAAAAAGCGCGCCGGGGTGTTCTGGTCCATAGAAGACCAGTCTAAGAAACCACGAGGCGCGCTGCAGTGAGAGAGTTAGAACAGGACGCGGGGAGGACAGAAACGGTGATGGCGGCAATGCCTGCCGATGCAGGCAACGTAATGACCCGCGCCAGAGCAATCGGTTTCATATGCCCCCCAGTTGGCGGCGCGGTTAACAATGCCGACGCCCAGGACGGCACCGATGAGGATGTGCGTCGAGGAAACTGGCAGGCCCAACAAGGAAGCGGCCATAACCATGCCGACAGTGCGCAGCAAGTCTACCGTGTTGTCGTGCAACTCGGTGAAGAATCTACCGCGGCGCCGGCAGCAGCCGCGCCAGAGCGTACAGCTCCGCTCCGGTCACGTAGTACGCGCCGGCACGCATCGCGTGGGGAAACTCGCCCCTGTGGTTCTTGCGGCGAATGGTCCACACCGAGGAATAGCGCCGACGTCCGTCTGGCCGGCGGATCGCAGCCACATCTTCCAGCAAATGCTCATTGGCAGGGGACATCTCACATGTCGCTTTCCCGTTAGGGCCGCCTAGGACGTGGTTGGCGGCGGTCAAACCAGTGGGCAGCGAGAAGTCGGATGCGAGATGGTGGTTGCGTGATTCCCCAGCCTCGGGTTTCCACCCCGGAGCCGAAAGCGAGCCCCAGACTGAGAAGGTCTGGAGCTCGCTTCTTTTGTTTCGGTTAGCGATCGATCGTGTCGCGCCTTCCAGCAGCAAAAACTTCGGTCGTGATGGTTGATTCGTGAATGAGCGCGAGGATTCGATAAGTGCCGACACGGTAGCGCCATTCGCCAGATCGATCACCTGTGAGGCCTTTGCCGAAAGCACGCGGCTCGGCACAGCCTTCGAGATGGGTTTTCATCCAAGTGAGCAGAAGCTTGACATCGAAGCGGTCCATCTTTTTGAGCTGTTTCCGAGCCGAGGCGGTGAGTTCAACGCTGTAGCTAGGGCCGTTGGCTGACATTAATCAAGCTCTTCGAGAACATCATTGATGCTAAAACGCTGTCCGTCATCGGCTTCGATGGCGGCTCGAAGTTGCTGAAGGTCGGCATGGTCTTCGATTTTCTCCAGCATTGCGCTTCGGGCGAATTCCGAGATTGTTGTGCCTTCGAATCCGACATACTTGCGGACGAGCGCGGCGTCTTCGTCGCTCATGCGTACGGTCATAGTTGCCATTCGATTCTTCCTTCTCGTTAACGCTTTGAATACATTGTATTCACCCCTCGAGAATGCGGCAAGGGTTTTCTCCGCCTCGATGTGCTCACTATTAGGATGCACAGGTCGCTTGTACCATCGCTGCCATTCTCGTTCCCCGCTAGCCTCGCTGACATGTCGTAGCGCATTCTTTGAAAAACTCATCAAACCACAGGACGGAATGTGTATTGACATTGACGAGGGGACCGGTGGTAGTATCGTTTTACTGGGCCTAGCCGTTGACCCTCCACCGATAAGGAGATCGCCGATGACTGGGCCCCAGCTAGTTCTCCAGAAGGTTAAAATGGGAAAGCACTCTTCAGGGAAATCGGCTAGTAATTTCCCTCGGCGGCCAATTGTCACAGCCATATTGGTAGACGGTGGGTTTTACAGACATCGTGCGCGAGTTCTCTTCGGCAAGAAAGACCCGCGAGATCGAGCAAACGAACTTTTAGAGTATTGCCGTAGGCATATACGGGAGTCCGGAAGCAGTCTCTATAGAATCTTCTACTACGACTGCAATCCTTCAACAAAGGTCCTGTTTCATCCGCTCACACAGACACAGAAGAACCTCGGAAAAACTGAGGAATACCGCTGGATGACAGACTTTCTAGACGAAATCGTAAAGAAACGAAAAGTCGCTTTACGCCGAGGCGAAGAACTTGAAACCCAAAATGAGTACACCCTTAAACCTAACCTGCTAAAGAAGCTCTGTCGCGGGGAAATTGAAGTTTCAGATCTGACTGAGCGAGACTTCTCACTGGATATCACTCAGAAGGGAGTGGATATGCGGATAGGCTTGGATATAGCTTCCCTGGCAGAACGCGGACTTGTGAATCAAATCATCATGATTTCAGGTGATAGCGATTTCGTCCCCGCAGCTAAGCACGCGCGTAGGTCAGGAATCGATTTCATATTAGACCCGCTCTGGGCCCCAGTCTCTGAGAGCTTAAATGAACATGTTGATGGTGTCCGTGAGTGCGTTGTCAAACCACCCAAGAATCAAGACGATCCTTTATACGGAACTACTCCGGAACAAACCGCTGAGGCTGACGAAGAACTATAGCTCAATAGCCTCGATTCACCTCTGGGGCTGGTTCTTCGCGTCTCGCGCAGCGCGGCAGCAGTCATTCTCGAAAGCTGGCCCACCGCCGTTAAGGTGTATCTGGAAGTCTTGCGTCTCGCAAGATATCCTCATCGGAGTCCATGTCAGGAAGCGTATGAACCCCGTCGTTCTAACCTGCCAGCCGAAGTTGTAAACCGGACCTTAATTGCGATCTGTTCCCCGAACTCCCGAATCGCATCTCGAGTAAGAGGGGCGCAAACATCAAAATCGACAGCTGCCGGGAACTGACCCCTGAGGGAGCTCGCGCTGTGGGTCTGGAGGCGTTAGACGCCCACCGTATCGCGAATCCAGTAGCGGTAGTACTTGAGGTATACAGCGTCGGAGTCGGCGTAGGGGTCAAACCACACGGAGTGGGAGCCCATGACGTCGACGGCGTTGAGCTAGCGTTTCTGCGTGAAGACCGGGCCGCCGGAGTAGCCGTGGTTGGAGCCGCCCGTGATGCCGTGCATGGCGATGGTCTTGACGGCGTTTATGTTGTCGCGCTGGACAACGATCTCCATGCGGGCCACGTGGAGCCAGTCCTCGCCGTCGCGGTTCTGGTGGTCATCGGCGATCGTCGGGTATTTCTTGAGCTTCTTCGGGGCTTCGAGGTGAAGGAGCCCGATGTCGGCCTTGGGCGCCTTTCCGAAGCGGTCGACATCGATGGACGGGCCCGGGTTCGACTTATTGTTGGAGAAGTGGACCTTGAGGACGTTCGGGGGAGACGTCCGGGTCGGAGTAGGGGCCCTCAGCGCAGTGGGCGGCGGTGAGGATCCATTCCGGCGCGATGGCCGCGCCGGTGCACTCCTGCGGGGTGCCGTCCGGGGTGTCGTAGGTGCGTGCCTGGACGAGGGTGGCGCTTCGATAAATCGCCACGTCAGGTGCCGCGGCGAGCGGGGAGATTTTCATTATCCTGTGGAGGCATGGAGATTTCAGATTCGCTGCGCCAACAACTCAACCATTGGATTCTTCCCGGTTTCATGACCTTGGACGAGGTCTACGAAGCCGTGGACGACAACGAACTTGAAGACGGGTACCCCAATGATGATCCGCACGCGGCCGCCGAGCAAGTATGGAAAGAACGCAAGGCCCAGGAGTCGGAGCGGGAGCATCCCACTGATTACGACCTGGTGCAGGCTGCGTTCGATGAGATGGAAGAACAGGGGCTCGTGACGAGAATGAGCCTTGGATTCGATGTCAGCGACTGTAACGAGCTGCTCGGGGAGGAACGCACCCAGATCGACGTGCCGGAGGGGGAGTATCCCTACCGCGAATGGGCATCGTGTGGCTTCCACATGCAGGATGCCGAGGGACTGGCGTACGAGCCGACGGAGCTTAATCTCGTCTTCGGTGCGTGGACGCCGGGCCCGCCGATTGCTGGTGAGGTCGACGCCGAGAAGCTGCGCAAAGGCCAACCCGAGAGGAAGGAGGAGTGGGCGCGCATGGACGCCGCGCTGGGGCGGTTCCTCCTGGACATCCTTAAGCGTCACGACCTCGAAGTGGAGTGGGACGGCGACCCGCGCGGGCGGAATCAGTTGCTCAATCTCATGTGACGCAAGCCGCTGCCCGAGGAAGAGCAGTAAGCCTGCCGCGGCGACGTGAGATTACTCGGATGACAGTGCGACGAAGTCGGCGACGAGGTCGCCCAGGGGGAAGCGATAGCTGGGGAGGCGGACCTCGAAGAGGTCGAGCAAGGCGGCGAGGTAGTGGCGCTCGCAGTAGAGCTCGGCGTCGGAAAGCGCGGCGCGCCAGTTGCGAATCCACTCCGGGGTCACACGGGCCGCGACGGCAGCAGCCTTCTTCGTCCCATACGGAGCTTTGGTGTAGGCCATCACCAACCCCTCGCGCTCAGCCGGGCTGATGTCCTCCTGGCGGCGCAGACCCTGCGGAGGTACTACAACAGTCATGAATCTGTATCCACTCAGAATCAAGCAGGTTCACAACTAGGCTGACACAAAGGGCGAACAGCACATTGGGAGGGAAAAGAAAGGCAAAGCCCGTTGCAACATCCTGGTGGATGCGGCAACGGGCTAAGGGCTGTGGCGCAAGTTGGCTATGCAGCTAGTAAGGCATTGCGTTCATCAGGAGTTATAAACGTTGCGGCCCAAGTAGTCGCACTGCGACATCTTGCCGGACTTATAGCCATTGATGAACGCTTGGGCACGGTCCGCGGAGGAGCCGTGAGTCCACTGGTCAGGGCGGACCTGGCCGCCGGAGCGACGCTGGATGTTATCGTCCCCCACTGCGCGGGCGGTATCGATGGCGGCTTGTGCCTGCTCATCAGTGATTTGCTCTAGCTTGGCATTGTCGCCTTCGTCAGCGTGGAAAGCCCAGATGCCTGCGTAACAGTCAGCTTGCAGCTCGATCTTCACAGCATTGGAATCCTCACCCGGCTGGTTGTAGTTGGAAAGACCCAACGTGCCCTCAAGGTGCTGGATGTGGTGGCCAAACTCGTGGGCCACGATGTACATCTGCGCAAGTGGAGCGTTTTCCGCACCGAAGTTTTTGAGCTGCTCAAAGAATGAGGTGTCGAAGTACGCTGACTGATCAGCAGGACAGTAGAAGGGGCCAGTTGCCGCGGAAGCCTGGCCGCAGCCGGACATGGTGGAGTTCTCGAAGACTACTCGGCCAGGCTCGGTGTACTCGATGCCTGCTTGGGCGGGAAGCTGTTCTTTCCACACGGCGTCCACCGACTGAGCTGTGTAGTCGACGCGGCAGTCGTCGTACTTGTTGCCGTCCTCAGCCGTCTTGCAATGGTCGAGATGCCCGGAGCTGGTTTCTTCGCCCTGCTGCTGGCTGCTTTCGGTGCCGAGCAACTGGCCTAGATCGCCAGGATTACCACCCATGAGCAGGAACAGGCCAATGAGGACGATGGTGCCGATACCGCCGCCGGCAGCGATGGTACCGCCACCGCGTCCGCGGCCTCCCGTGGTGGCTCGCTTGCCGTCGAAACTTGCACCAGATCTAAAAGTCATGGATTAGATCTTGCCATAAAGGCTGCGCACACGACCATGAGTGGGGGTGAGGGGCGTCACAATTAGGCTCATCGCGACTCGTCCATACCTTGGAGGGTAGACTTGGGCCGTTCATGACTTGTACCGCTCGGCGCGTGCTGTTTACGCGTGGCGTGGGCGCCTACAAGAAGAAATATAGAGAAGGGATTGAACAACAGTGCTGCGCACTCATTTGGCTGGCGAGCTCCGCAAGGACATCGCAGGCGAAACCGTAACCCTGACCGGCTGGGTTTCCCGTCGCCGTGACCACGGTGGCGTTATCTTCATCGACCTGCGTGACCGTTCCGGCATCGCTCAGGTCGTCTTCCGTGAATCCGACGTTGCAGAGCGCGCCCACGACCTGCGCTCCGAGTACTGCGTCAAGGTTACCGGTGTGGTTGAGCCGCGCCCAGAGGGCTCCGAGAACCCCAACCTGCCTTCCGGCGAGATCGAGGTTAACGTTTCTGAGCTTGAGGTCCTTAACAAGTCCGCAGCACTGCCGTTCCAGATCGACGATCCTGCAACCTCCGGCGAGGTCGGCGAGGAGACCCGTCTGAAGTACCGCTACCTCGACTTGCGCCGCAAGACCCAGGGTGATGCCCTCCGCCTGCGCTCCGAGGCGAACCGTGCTGCCCGCGAGGTCCTGGCCCGCCACGATTTCACTGAGATCGAGACCCCAACCCTGACTCGCTCCACCCCCGAGGGCGCACGCGACTTCCTCGTGCCGGCTCGTCTGAAGCCAGGCTCCTGGTACGCACTGCCGCAGTCCCCGCAGCTGTTCAAGCAGCTGCTGATGGTGGCTGGTATGGAGCGCTACTACCAGATTGCTCGCTGCTACCGCGACGAGGACTTCCGCGCTGACCGCCAGCCGGAGTTCACCCAGCTCGACGTTGAGATGTCCTTCGTCGATCAGGATGATGTCATTGCTCTCGCTGAGGAGATCGTTTCCGCCCTGTGGAAGCTCATCGGCTACGAAATCACCACCCCAATCCCACGTATGACCTACGCGGATGCCATGAAATACTACGGCTCCGATAAGCCCGACCTGCGCTTCGACATCAAGATCGTCGAGTGCACCGACTTCTTCAAGGACACCACCTTCCGCGTGTTCCAGAACGAGTACGTCGGCGCAGTCGTCATGGAGGGCGGCGCTTCCCAGCCACGCCGTCAGTTCGATGCTTGGCAGGAGTGGGCAAAGCAGCGCGGTGCTAAGGGCTTGGCTTACATCACCATCGCTGAGGACGGCACCCTCGGTGGCCCCGTCGCCAAGAACATCACCGACGAAGAGCGCGAGGGTATCGCCGCCCACGTCGGCGCACAGCCAGGCGACGCCATCTTCTTCGCCGCCGGCGACACCAAGTCCTCCCGCGCGCTGCTGGGCGCAGCCCGTGGTGAGATCGCCCGCAAGCTCGACCTCATCAAGGATGGCGACTGGGCATTTACCTGGGTTGTTGACGCACCGCTCTTCGAGCCAGCCGCTGACGCCACCGCTTCCGGCGACGTGGCACTTGGCCACTCCAAGTGGACCGCAGTCCACCACGCCTTCACCTCCCCAAAGCCGGAGTACCTCGACTCCTTCGACAAGGAGCCGGGCGAGGCTCTTGCCTACGCATACGACATCGTCTGCAACGGTAACGAAATTGGTGGCGGTTCCATCCGTATCCACCAGCAGGATGTGCAAAAGCGCGTCTTCGACGTCATGGGAATCGGCGAGGAAGAAGCACAGGAGAAGTTCGGCTTCCTGCTTGATGCATTCCAGTACGGCGCACCGCCACACGGCGGCATCGCTTTCGGCTGGGACCGCATCGTATCCCTGCTCGGCGGCTTTGACTCCATCCGCGACGTCATCGCCTTCCCGAAGTCCGGTGGCGGAGTTGACCCGCTGACTGATGCTCCTGGTCCGATCCCTGCTGCACAGCGCAAGGAGACCGGCGTTGACTTCAAGCCGGAAAAGAAGGCTGAAAAGAAGGCCGAAGCCAACTAAAGCGCGGGCATCAAGCGGGGCAGCAACGTGGTACAGCGTTCGATAAAGGGCGTTGGAAGCGAAGCGCCCCGCTTTATTGCGGTTAGCGTTGGGCAGTATAAGGAATTTTTAAGGGAGAGATAGTGACCACGGAGAAGGTTTACACCCAAGATGAGGTCGTGACATTTGCAGCAGAGCTGCTGTCGCGCCGCTATGGAGGTGTGCCCGAATTTACTCAGGTGACCGACCTGGGCGGTTCCGGTAATGCCTTAGTGCTGCGCGCACGCATGACACCGACCGCGTTTCTCCCGCACCGTTCCGTGGTCATCAAATACAACCCCATGACGGGCCATTCCATCGACGATGCGGCGTTGCTGCTTGAAGTCGTGGCCTATCAGTTCACCACGGCCCTCAACGAGGACGTGCGCCCTGGTCCGGTTCTTTTTGCTTCGGACTTGGAGCGTCGCATTTTGGTGCTTTCCGACGCCGGCGAAGGTGACACATTGGCTGATGTTCTGACGCGTGCAAAAGGGGAGGACCGCAAAGAAGTCCTCCGCAAGCTAGGACGCTCGCTTGGCCAGATGCATGCGGGGACCGCGGGACGAGAGCTTGACTACGAGACTTTGCTCAACCGCATGCTGCGCCAGCATCCTGAATACGAAGAGCACCAGGCGCTGCGCGATGAATCCCTGCGTGCGTCCATCCTCATCGGTGCAGACATTCTCTCCAAGGCTGGCCTTCCCGCGCCAGCGCACTTTGTCGAACTGGCGGAAAAGGCCGCGAGTGCCTTGAGCTATGGCCAAGAGCGTGCCTTTACACCCTTCGACTTGTCGCCCGACAACGTCATTGTCTCGCAGCGTTTGTCCTTCTTGGACTATGAGTGGGCCGGCTACCGCAACGTTGGATTCGACGTCGCCTGCGTTATCGCAGGTTTCCCGCAGTTCCTTTTCGCGCGCCCAATCTCTGACGAGGAAGCGGAGATCTTCATCTCCGCATGGCAGCGCCACGTCACCGGCGTGTGGCCGCGCTTTGCTGATGACGCAGAGCTGCACGAGCTCATCGTCGCTTCCCTCATCGGGTGGGCGCTATCCAGCGTGACCACCATGTATGCCGGTGGCATTGAAGGAGTCGTAGCCTTGGCCGAAGGCTCCGCAGAGGTCTTCCACGATGCGCGCAACTCCCTGCTGCGCCCTGCAGACCAAGGGCCATTTAGTGAGGAGGAAGTCCTCATTAGGCGCGACCTGTATGAGACCTTCGAGGCCTTGTCACGTTATGCGGCACAGTGCGGCAGCGACACCTGCCAGCCCGTTGCGGAGTTTGGCCGTACCGTGGCCACGCGGCTTCGCGGAGCGTAGGCGATGTCGCAAGACTCACTTTTTGGACCCGCACCTAGGGGGAGCGAACCTGCTGGGCCCCTTCCTGGTCAGGAAATCTTCGCCACCCATGCTGGCTCGCCGCTCGCTGCACGGATGCGCCCGCAAAGCCTCGACGAGGTCTTGGGACAAGGCCACCTGCTTGAAAAGGGGAAGCCGTTGCGTCGCCTTATTGAGGGCTCCGGCGAAGCCTCGGTCATTCTCTATGGTCCGCCCGGTACGGGAAAGACCACGATTGCCTCGCTGATCGCCAAGGCGATTGGCCAGAACTTTGTGGGCTTATCCGCCCTCGATTCCGGCGTAAAGCAGGTGCGTGAAGTCATCACGCACGCGCGCCAGGAGCTCATCCATGGGCGTCGCACAGTGCTCTTCATCGACGAGGTGCATCGTTTTTCCAAGACCCAGCAGGACGCGTTGCTGGCGGCGGTAGAAAATCGCACCGTCCTTTTGGTGGCTGCTACCACGGAAAATCCTTCTTTCTCCGTCGTTGCGCCCTTGCTGTCCCGCTCCCTGTTGCTGCAATTGGAGCCGCTTGACGACGCCTCCCTGCGAGCCCTTGCGCAAAGGGCGCTGACGAGCGAGAGGGGACTTGCCGGAAGGATTAGCGCGAGTGAGGAAGCGCTTGAACATTTGGTCCTTTTGGCTGGTGGCGACGCCCGCCGCACTCTGACCTACTTGGAAGCTGCTGCGGAAGCGGTCCCCGACGGCGGCGAGCTTACGCCGCAAATCATTCGTGACAACGTCAATCGCGCCGTGGTGCGCTATGACCGCGACGGGGATCAGCACTATGACGTGGTCTCGGCTTTCATCAAGTCCATTCGTGGCTCAGACGTCGATGCGGCCTTGCACTATCTAGCACGCATGGTGGAAGCAGGGGAGGATCCGCGCTTTATCGCCCGCCGCCTCATCGTTCATGCCTCTGAAGATATCGGCATGGCCGATCCCACTGCGCTGCAAGTAGCAGTGGCGGCGGCTGAAGCTGCGCAGCTCATCGGCATGCCCGAAGCGCGCATTCCCTTGGCCCAAGCGACCATCCACTTGGCTACCGCGCCAAAGTCCAACTCGGTCATCGCTGCGATCTCTGCAGCGCAGGCTGATGTCCAGTCGGGCCGCATTGGCCACGTGCCCTCGCACCTGCGTGATGGCCACTATGAGGGGGCCAAGAAACTGGGCCATGCCGTGGGGTACAAGTATCCGCATGATGATCCGCGCGGCGTCGTCAAGCAGCAATATCTGCCCGACGAGCTCGAGGACTCCATCTATTACGAACCAACGGATCACGGTGCGGAGAAGCGAATCTTCGACTATCTGGGGCGACTGCGCAACATCATCCGCGGTAAGCGCTAAAGGCGCGCATCGGCCGCAGGGCGGCCAACTGCCAAGTTCGTACTGGCGAGCGCGCGAAAAGTGTGCCCCGATATCGGCAAATTTTTGCCGCACGGGTAGAGTTGAGCGCTGTTACGTACCGCTTAAACAGTGAAGGACTTTAGCTCGTGAAGACTCATGAGATCCGGGAACGCTTTACCCAGCACTTCGTCAAGACTGGACATGAAGCCGTGCCAAGCGCGTCGCTGATCCTGGACGACCCGAACCTGCTCTTCGTCAACGCCGGCATGGTTCCGTTCAAACCGTACTTCCTGGGACAGCAGAATCCGCCATTCCCTAATGGTTTGGCAACTTCCATCCAGAAGTGCGTGCGCACCCTGGACATCGAAGAGGTGGGCATCACCACCCGCCACAACACCTTCTTCCAGATGGCTGGCAACTTCTCCTTTGGCCAGTACTTCAAGGAAGGCGCCATCAAGAACGCGTGGAGTCTATTGACCGGCTCCGTAGAAGACGGCGGCTTCGGCCTGGATCCAGAGCGCCTCTGGGTCACTGTCTACCTCGATGACGATGAGGCTGCCGACATCTGGCACGAGCAGGTTGGCGTGCCGCGCGAGCGCATCCAGCGCTTGGGTATGGAAGACAACTACTGGTCCATGGGTATCCCTGGTCCGTGTGGTCCGTGTTCCGAGATCTACTACGACCGTGGCCCTGAGTACGGCGCAGAAGGCGGCCCAGTAGCTGATGACAACCGCTATATGGAGATCTGGAACTTGGTCTTCATGCAGAACGAGCGTGGTGAAGGCATCGGCAAGGGCAACTTCGAAATCCTCGGCCCACTGCCGAAGAAGAACATCGATACCGGCCTGGGCATCGAGCGCGTGGCCTGCATCCTGCAGGGCGTAGACAATGTCTACGAAACCGACTTGTTGCGCCCGGTTATCGACGCAGCTGAGGAACTCACCGGCGCAAAGTACGGCGAGGGTGCGTCCGATCAGGACAACATTCGCTTCCGCGTTATCGCTGATCACTCCCGCACCGGCATGATGCTCATCCTGGATGGCGTGACGCCAGGCAACGAGGGCCGCGGCTACATCCTGCGCCGCCTACTGCGCCGCATCATCCGCTCTGCCCGCCTGCTTGGCGCTACCGCACCGAGCATGGAGCGCTTCATGAACACGATCATGGACACCATGACCCCGTCCTACCCGGAGATCGCTGACAACCGCGAGCGCATCCTGCGCGTTGCCATCGCGGAGGAGAAGGCCTTCCTCAAGACCCTCGAATCCGGCACCAAGCTCTTTGACGAGGCTGTTGAAGCGCTCAAGTCCACCTCGCGCGCTGCTACGCCGAAGATTCTTTCGGGTCAGAAGGCTTTCGAGCTGCACGATACCTACGGTTTCCCAATCGATCTGACCCTCGAGATGGCTCAGGAAGCAGGTCTGGAAGTTGACATGGACGGCTTCAATGAAGCCATGGGAGAGCAGCGCCGCCGCGCCAAGGCCGATAACCAGGCCAAGAAGCACGGCCACGCCGACCTTTCTCTCTACCGTGAGTGGGTCGATAACAACCCTACCGTCTTTACCGGTTACGAGACGCTTACTTCCGACGCCAAGATCATCGGTCTGGTTCGCGATGGACAGAAGGTCAACGAGGTCCACGAGGGCGAGCAGGTAGAGGTCATCCTCGACCAGTCGCCGCTGTACGCCGAGGCCGGTGGACAGACCGCAGACCGCGGCCGCCTGTACGCGGGCGAGAGCTTGCTTGAGGTGGGCGACGTCCAGAAGATCGGCAAGAAGCTGTGGGTCCATAAGGCCACCGTTACTGCAGGCGGCATCGACCTGGGTGCTTCCGTGACCGCTGAGGTTGACGAGAAGTGGCGCCACGGCGCAGTCCAGGCTCACTCCGCAACGCACCTCATCCACGCTGCACTGCGCCAGGTGCTGGGCCCAACCGCAGTCCAGGCCGGTTCCTTGAACCGTCCGGGCTACCTGCGCTTTGACTTCAACTACACCGAGCAGCTTTCGCCGGCTCAGTTGGAAGAGATCGCATTGATCACCAACCAGGCTGTGGATGCTCACTTCGCCGTCAATACCATCGAGACCTCACTGGAACAGGCTAAGCAGATGGGCGCTATGGCTCTCTTTGGCGAGAACTACGGCTCCCAGGTGCGCGTCGTCGAAATGGGCGGTCCTTTCTCCATCGAGCTCTGTGGCGGTACCCACGTGGCCAATACCTCCGAGATCGGCCCGGTGTCCGTCCTGGGTGAGTCCTCCGTTGGTTCCGGCACACGCCGCATCGAGGCTTACTCCGGCATGGATGCCTTCCGCTACTACTCCAAGGAGACCGCGCTCGTTGAGGGCATCTCCCGCGAGCTCAAGATCCAGTCTGAGGACCTGCCGGAGCGTATTGCTCAGCTGACTGAGAAGCTCAAGGCTGCAGAGAAGCAGATCGATGAGCTGCACAAGGCACAGCTGATGGCACAGACCGCTGACATGATCGGTGGCGCAATCACCGTGAACGGTTTTACCGTTGTCAGCGTTCGCCTGCCGAATAACGTCAGCGGCGGCGACCTGCGCACCGTGGCAACCGACATTAAAAACCGTCTAGGTGACGAAGCTGGCGTCGTTGTGCTCGCATCTGAGAATGAGGGGGGCAAGACCCCGTTCATTGTTGGTGCCACCAAGGCAGCTGTTGCTCGTGGCATCAAGGCTGGCGATTTGGTCAAGACAATTTCCGGCTACGTTGACGGCAAGGGTGGCGGAAAGCCTGACATGGCTCAGGGGTCCGGCGCCAATGCTGAAGGCCTGCAGGCTGCCTTCAACGCTTTGCGTGACGAACTTGAAAAGGCCTAATCCGCTAAAGCCCATGAGGTGCTAGCGCTTAACCCCCGTTTCTCGTGCTGGGAGCGGGGGTGTCTGCGCGTCTAAAGGGGCGAGCATTGGGGGAATCTGTCTTTTTATGCCATGTTTTCAACCCCTGCGCGCCATTGGTTGATGCAATATGACTAGAATCTAAATGTCATCGTTATCATTTTGCGACATTGGCTTCATGCTTAAAGTCGTACCCGAACGCGAAGGAACTTCAAGAGTATGGTCGTACAACCCGATACCCCGGGGCTTAATGACCCGGGAAATGGGCGTCGCCTAGCACTTGATGTTGGAACCGTGCGCATTGGAGTCGCAGTCTCTGACTCAAACGCCAGCTTGGCGTTGCCCGTTGAAACTGTGTCCCGCGAAACCGGCTTCAAAGATCAGGACAAAGGTGACATCGACCGTATCTTGGAGCTCATCCGTGAGTACCACGTTGTGGAAGTTGTGGTTGGCCTACCGCGCGATTTGCAGGGCAATGGTTCTAAAAGCGTGAAACATGCGAAGGAAATTGCGTTTCGCATCCGCCGTAGGCTGGGAAAAGATGAAACGATAGGGCAACCACCTGTTCGGATGGCTGATGAGCGTTTGACTACGGTCGCCGCGACTACAGCTTTGCGGGCGTCAGGGGTTTCCGAAAAGAAGGGCCGCAAGGTTATTGACCAAGCAGCCGCAGTAGAGATTTTGCAATCTTGGTTGGATGCGCGCCACAATGCGCTGCAATCAGATGCAACCACCCACGAGCCTTCAATAGCAGGAGACTAGTTACGTGAGCCGAAACCAAGAACGAATCGGACGCTCTATGGAGCCCAAGTACGTCAAGCGTCGTCAACGCGGCCTTGCCGTCGTCCTGGCCTCTGTCGTTCTAATCATTGGCGCCTTGGGCTACATAGGGTTCCGCCTGTTTGGAGGAGGAAGTAGCTTGGACTACGAAGGCACCGGCAACGGAACTGTACAGTTGGTACAGGTTCCTGAGGGCTCGTCGATGAGCGAGCTTGGGCCTGCTCTTGTAGAGAAGAACGTGGTCAAGACCGCAGAGGCATTCTCCTCGGCGGCCAACAGCAATCCCCGCGCAAGCCGCATTCAGCCGGGCTTCTACCGTCTCCAAGAGGAGATGAGTGCGAAGGCCGCAGTGGATGCCCTGCTCAAGGACGAGAACAAGATTGATCCTCTGGACGTTCAGGGTGGCGCAACGCTTTCCGACGTCAAGGTGGTCGGCGGGGATGTCCGCTACGGCATCTTCTCGCAGATTGCCAAGGTTTCCGAGCAAGAGGGTGGCTCTGTCACCAAGGAAGATCTGGAGAAGGTCGCTGCGACGGTGGATCCCGCCGAGCTCGGCGCACCTGAGTGGGCACTGGAGAAGGTGCGCTCTCGTGGTGAAGACCCGAAGCGCTTGGAGGGCCTCATCGCTCCTGGCCAGTACGTGGTGGACCCGAACATGGATGCAAAGGACATCCTGAAGGACCTCATTGAGCGTTCGACCAAGCGCTACAACGAGACCGGCATCGTGGACCGAGCACAAGCAATTGGCAAGACTCCATATGAATTGCTGGTTGCAGCATCCCTGGTCGAGCGCGAGGCCCCAGCCGGTGAGTTCGGCAAGGTTGCCCGCGTCATCCTCAACCGTCTCGACGAGCCAATGCGCTTGGAGCTTGACTCCACCGTTAACTACGGCCTGCCGGACGTTGAGCTTGCAACCACCGATGAGGCACGCGCTGAGGTTACCCCGTGGAACACCTACGCCAAGGAAGGTCTTCCGGACACCCCGATTGCTTCCCCGTCCGTCGAAGCCATCGACGCTATGGAGCACCCAGCTGAGGGCAACTGGCTGTTCTTCGCCACGATTGATGCTCAAGGCACTACCGTGTTCACCGACAACTATGACGAGCATCTGGACAACGTAGATAAGGCCATCAACTCGGGCATCCTGGATACTCAACGCGAAGGTGCCCAGCAGGGCGGTGCGCAAGGCGAAGGACAGCCGGCTGAGCAACCTGCAGAACAGCCGGCGCAGTAGCGCGGGGCCGTGAAGACAGAACTTTAACGAGGAACGAGGGGATAGAGAATGCCACGTGCTGCAGTCCTTGGAAAGCCTATAGCGCACTCTCTTTCCCCTGTTCTGCATAACGCTGGGTACGCTGCTTTGTCGCTCAGCGATTGGGAATACACCCGATTCGAGGTCACCGCTGAAGAACTCCCGCGCTTTCTCGATGAGGCACCAGAGGATTTCCGTGGCTTCTCCGTCACGATGCCTGGCAAGTTTGCGGCACTCGAATACGCATCCCAGTGCACCGAGCGCGCGGAGCTCATCGGGTCGGCGAATACGCTCGTGCGAATCGACGACGGCTGGCGAGCAGACAACACCGACACCGAGGGCGTTTTAGGTGCTTTGAACGCGTTATTGGGGGACAAAACTCCCCATGCTGCGTTGCTTATTGGTTCTGGTGGCACGGCGCGTCCCGCACTGTGGGGGCTTGCCCAGCGGGGCGTTTGTGACGTAACGGTGCTCAACCGCTCCGACCGCATGGAGGAGCTGCGTCCTCTAGCCGGAGCTCTGGGTATCACCTTGCACAAGGCCACGTTTGATGATGACCTTGTCGCATTGACTCGGGCGATGGACGTGATCGTTTCTACTGTTCCCTCTGCTGCACTCGAAGGACGTCTATTTGATCTCGCCCATGCGCCAGTCTTTGACGTTATTTATGATCCGTGGCCTACTCCTTTGACTATTCACGCGGCAGCAGACGGCTACGCCACTGTGGGCGGCCATGTCATGTTGGCGCATCAATCCTTTAGCCAGTTTGAGCAATTTACCGGACATACGGCTCCGCGTGAGCAGATGCAGATGGCGCTCAACGAAGCGCTGGGGCTTAACCAATAAAAGCCCGTCCCTGATGCCACTGCCTGGAATTCGCTAGGGTGTGGGGCTATGGGGGAAATCAGTGCTGTCATTGGTGCGCTGTGGGGTGCAGCGCTTATTTATTTTGATGTCCGTTTCAAGCGGCTTCCAGATTGGCTCACTCTGCCAGCGGCGGTGGCTTCGTTGCTGTTCTTTGAGCCGGCCGGACTCATCTGGCCTGGGATCTACCTAGCCTTGGCTTGTTGGCGAGGCGGTGTTGGCGGCGGCGATATCAAGTTGGCCTTCCCGCTGGGCATGTGGGTTACTCACGAGTGCGGCGTGATGGGGCAGCTCCTGGCGATGATGGGGGCGTCGCTAAGCACGGCTGTGTGGGGCACGTTGCGCAAAGACTCAGCGCCACCGCACGGACCTGGGATGCTGATTGCCGCAGCACTTTGTGTGATTGCGCTCTAAGTTTTACCCTGCTGGCACCACGGATTGCCTGTCGTGCGATAATTATCGGCATGCTTCGTTGGACTACCGCAGGTGAATCCCACGGCCAGGCGCTCATTGCCATGCTTGAGCACATGCCCGCCGGGGTTTCCGTTTCTCAGGATGACATTGCACTTCAGCTCTCTCGCCGCCGCCTTGGCTATGGCCGCGGTGCGCGAATGAAGTTTGAGGCCGATGAGCTAACGCTGCTCACCGGTATCCGTCACGGCAAGACCTTGGGCAGCCCCATTGCCATCATGATTGGAAATACCGAGTGGCCGAAGTGGACCACCATCATGTCCCCGGACGAACTCGATATGACCGATGAGGAAACCGTAAAGGCAATGTCCTCCGGCCGCGGCGCGGCTCTGACGCGTCCCCGCCCAGGGCACGCTGACTTTGCTGGAATGATTAAGTACGGTCACACTGAGGCCCGCCCAATCCTTGAGCGTTCTTCCGCCCGTGAGACCGCTGCCCGCGTTGCGGCGGCCACGGTTGCGCGCAACTTCCTGCGCGAGACCCTCGGTGTGGAAGTGGTTTCGCATGTTATCTCCATCGGTGCTTCCGAGCCGTACGTGGGGCCAACCCCCACCTTTGCGGATATCGAGGCCATTGACGCATCGCCGGTCCGCGCCTTCGATAAAGCGGCTGAAGAATCGATGATTGAGGAAATCGAGGCTGCTAAGAAGCAGGGCGATACGCTCGGCGGAATCGTGGAGGTTGTCGTAGAAGGCCTGCCCATCGGCTTGGGCTCGCATATCTCCGGTGATGACCGCCTTGATGCACAGCTCGCAGCAGCGCTCATGGGCATCCAAGCAATTAAGGGCGTGGAAGTCGGAGACGGCTTTGAGGAAGCCCGCCGCCGCGGCTCTGAAGCCCATGACGAGATGGTGCGCGACGGTGACTCCGTTTCGCGTTTAAGCAACCGCGCTGGCGGCTTAGAAGGTGGTATGACCAATGGTGAGGCACTGCGTGTGCGCGCTGCGATGAAGCCGATCTCTACCGTCCCCCGTGCACTGAAGACCGTGGATATGGCCACCGGCGCGCCCGCCACCGGTATCCACCAGCGCTCCGATGTGTGCGCGGTTCCGGCTGCTGGCGTCGTGGCCGAGGCGATGGTTGCCTTGGTTCTCGCGCGTGCCGTCTTGGACAAGTTCGGCGGGGATAGCGTTGCTGAGACTAAACGCAATATCGATGCCTACAATGAGTATGTTTCCCAGCGTCTTGCTTTTGAACAGGAGTAAGTGATGACCACACCGGTTTCAGTAACTGGTAGCCCGCACCCGCGAGTCGTGCTTGTGGGCCCACCGGGTTCGGGTAAGTCCTCGATCGGACGCCGCTTAGCTAATGCTCTCAATTGTGAACTCATTGATTCCGATGTCTTGATTGAGGAGCGCGAATCTGTTGCCTGTGGCGAAGTATTTTCCTCGCTAGGCGAACTGGCTTTCCGCGAACTGGAGGCCGAAGTGGTCAAGGAAGCGTTGCAGTCTCGTGGTGTTGTGAGCCTAGGCGGTGGGGCGGTGCTTACTGACTCCACCCGCGAGCTGTTGGACCGCCACACGGTGGTATTTCTAGACGTCACTGCCGAGGAAGGGGTTGCGCGTACATTGGGCGATCCCAACCGCCCCGTGCTTGAAGCAGCGGACCCGCTGGCGCACTATGCATCGCTTCTCGACGCCCGCCGCCCGTACTACGAGGAGGTCTCTGACTTTAAAGTCCGTACCGGTGCGCGCACTCCGCAGCAGGTAGTGGGCGATATCCTCGGCTTCCTCGATACTCTCTAAGAAAGCGAACTCATGACCACGATTCCAGTTAATGGCCCCAATCCATACGAAGTTACCGTCGGCACAGGTTTGACCGCCGACATTGCGGACCGAGTAAAAAGCACCGGCGCAGGCCATGTAGGAATCGTGTTTCAACCGCCGCTAGCTGCCGCCGCACGTCAGCTCGCTGCGGAGGCTGAGGCGCGCAACGTCGTTGTCACTTTGCTACCAATTCCGGATGCTGAGGCTTCCAAGCGCCTAGAGGTGCTCGGTGGATTGTGGGACGAGTTGGGGGCAGCGAATTTTAGCCGCCGTGACGTCATTGTGGGCTTGGGTGGCGGCGCCACTACTGACTTGGCTGGTTTTCTCGCCGCAACGTGGATGCGCGGCATCAAGGTGATCCAGGTTCCGACCACGCTTTTGGCAATGGTCGATGCGGCAGTAGGTGGTAAGACCGGCATCAACACGGACGCCGGAAAGAACCTCGTGGGCGCCTTCCACGAGCCAGACTCCGTGTTCGTGGACCTTGACCGGCTCGTCACTTTGCCGGAAGAGGAAATCGTCGCCGGCTCCGCGGAGATCATCAAGACTGGTTTCATCCATGATCCCGTTATCATCGAGCGTTACCTCGCGGACCCCGCCGCCTGCCTGAATCCTTTGCAGACCCTTCCTGAGCTTATTGAGCGTTCCATCGCGGTCAAGGCCCGCGTGGTGGGCGAGGACCTCAAGGAAGCAGGTCTGCGTGAGACCCTCAATTACGGCCATACCTTTGGCCATGCGGTGGAGCTGCGGGAGAACTATACCTGGCGCCACGGGCGTGCGGTGGCGGTGGGCATGATGTTTATCGCGCAGCTATCTCATACACGCGGGCTTATCGACGCCGCGCTGCTTCAGACTCACAGCGACATCTTGGCATCGGTCGGTTTGCCAACCACCTACGAGGCCGGTCACTTCGATGAGCTTTATGCTGGCATGACCCATGACAAGAAGAATCGTGGTGGGCACATTCGTTTCGTAGCACTGACCGGAATCGGTCAGACCACCCGCATCGAGGACGCCACCATTGAGGAAATGCAGGCAGCCTACGCTGCCATTTCAAGAGAAAGCCGGTATAAGTGATGAAGATTTTGGTTCTCAATGGGCCTAACCTTAACCGCTTGGGCAAGCGCCAGCCGGAGGTTTATGGAAAGACCACGCTTGCGGACGTCGAAAAGCACGTGCGTGAAGTCGCAGGAAGCCTCTCCCCAGACCTCGAGCTCGAGTTCTTCCAGTCCAATCACGAGGGCGAACTCATCGACAAAGTGCACGAAGCTGCCGATGCCGGTTGGCCGGTCATAATCAACCCTGGCGGCTTTACCCATACCTCGGTGGCGCTGCGTGACGCGCTCGCTGAAGTAGCTGATGGCCCCGGTTTTGTTGAGGTACACATCTCAAACGTGCATGCGCGCGAAGCCTTCCGCCATCATTCCTATCTCAGCCCGATTGCGCGTGGTGTTATCGCCGGCCTTGGTGCTTACGGTTACGAGGCTGCCCTCGGTTACTTTCTACAGGACTAGTTCGAGGCGCCTAAATGCGGCAAGAATAGCCCCGAAGAGGTGAGCGCTACGGGCAGAAAAAGCAAAGACTGCGAGATATCGGTGGTCCTTGATGTATCTCTGTGACCCGCGCGATACCATGAGGTATCAAACATTGACGAAGGGACACCACATGGCACTCGCAGATACTCGCTTTAGCAATCGCCGCCGCAAACTCGCAGCGGAGCTTGCCGGTCAGCGCATCGACGCTGTTTTGATCACCCATCTGACCCACGTGCGTTACCTCTCGGGCTTTTCTGGCTCTAACGGTGGACTCTTCCTGCGCAAGGACCTATCCGCCATCATGGCAACTGACGGCCGTTACACCACGCAGATTGCCGAGGAAGTACCTGACCTGGAGGCCATCCTCGGCCGCGCTGTGGGCCCGGAGCTTCTCAAGCGCGTTGAAGGACCATTGCGTGTTGCTTTTGAAGCAGACTATGTTTCAGTTTCGCAGCTTGAAGCGCTAAAGAAGGCAGCGCCAGAGGACGTTGTACTCGTTCCTATTTCTGGCGTTATCGAAAAGATCCGTCTGGTAAAGGATCCAGTTGAACTAGAGCGCCTTGAGCAGATTGCAGCATTGGCAAACGAAGCCCTCGAAGGCCTCGTTGCTGCCGGGGAGATCGCGGTGGGGCGCACCGAGCGCCAGATTGCTGCGGACCTTGAGTATCGCATGCGCCAGCTGGGCTCGGAGCGAGTTAGCTTCGATACCATCGTCGCCTCTGGCCCTAACTCCGCCAAACCACATCACGGCGCTGATGATCGCGTTCTTGAAAGTGGTGATCTCGTCACCATCGATTTCGGTGCGCACCTGCGTGGTTTCAACTCCGATTGCACTCGTACCTTCGCTGTCGGCGAACCAAACGAGTTTTCGCGTGAAATCTACGATGTTGTCCTGCGCGCGCAATTGGCGGGCGTTAAGGCTGCAGTGCCTGGCGCAAAGCTCGTCGACGTCGACGCAGCGTGCCGCGACATCATCGAGGAAGCCGGCTACGGCGAGTACTTCGTTCACTCCACCGGCCACGGTATTGGACTAGACGTTCACGAAGGACCGTCTGCAGCTAAGACGGGAACCGGTGAACTGGCTGAGGGGATGACCCTGACCATTGAGCCGGGTATTTACGTTCCCGGGAAGGGTGGTGTGCGCATTGAGGATACCCTCATCATTACGGGCGGCGCGCCGAAAATTATCACCGCATTCCCGAAGGAACTGCAGATCCTCTAGGGTACTTGGGAAAATTTGCCTACAGGCCGTGCGTACTTTTGCGCGGCCCCTGTTATGCCAGCGTGGCCGCATAAGGTATGCTGGAACACTGTTTTCACCACTATTTTAACTGGGAGTTTGATCCATGGCTGATACCACCGATTTCAAGAACGGACTCGTTCTCAAGATTGACAACAAGCTGCAGCAGATTATTGAGTTCCAGCATGTGAAGCCGGGCAAGGGCCCAGCATTCGTGCGTACCAAGCTCAAGGACGTTGTTTCCGGCAAGGTCACCGACAAGACCTTCAACGCAGGCGTCAAGGTTGAGACCGCAACGGTGGATCGCCGCGATATGACCTACCTGTACAACGATGGTCAGAACTACGTCGTCATGGACGACAAGACCTACGAGCAGTTCGAGCTGCCTTTCGACAAGTTCGGTGACGCAGGCAAGTTCCTGCTCGAGAACATGCGCGTGCAGGTTTCCTTCCACGAGGGTGAGGCTCTCTTCGGCGAGCTGCCAATCTCCGTCGACCTCAAGGTTGAGCACACCGAGCCAGGTTTGCAGGGCGATCGTTCCTCCGGTGGCACCAAGCCAGCTACCCTCGAGACCGGTGCTGAGATCCAGGTTCCACTCTTCATCGAGATCGGCAACGTTCTCAAGATCGATACCCGTACCGGCGAGTACCTCTCCCGCGTCAACAACTAAGAACGCTAGGGTTTCTTCGTGTCTGAGCAAAAAGACGTCAATTACAAGCGCCACACGGCCCGCTACCGCGCGCGCCGTCGTGCCGCTGACATCATGTACGAGGCTGAAAACCGTGATGTTGATCCCGTGGCCATCATCGAGGATCGAGTCTCGCTGGCACGCGATCATGACAATGGCGTAGCCCCAGTCGCTGAGTACACGCAGATCATCGTCAAGGGTGCCGCTGAAGAACTCGACGTCATTGACGAGACCATCGAGCGCTACCTCTCCGCGGACTGGGAGCTGCACCGTATTCCAGCAGTGGACCGCGCCATCATGCGCGTGGCCGTGTGGGAGATCCTCTTCAATGAGGATGTTCCCAACGCCACGGCGCTAGTCGAGGGCGTTGAGCTAGCCTCCGAGTATTCAAATGACCAGGCTCCGCCTTATATCCACGCTGTGTTGGATGACGTTATCCAGGCCCAGTCGGCCGATAACCCGATGTCTGTGGCAGCCGAAGAGGCGTCGGCACAAGATTTTGAAGACGAGTTCGATTCTCAAGACTAAGCCGCATTGGGCAAAGCAAAAGCGCTGTTACCTACTGAAAGGTAACAGCGCTTTTGTTGTATGTGGGCCACTCGAGGGGCCCACAGGAGCTTAGAGGAGCGAGGAGAGGAACTCCTGGGTGCGCGGGTGCTGCGGGTTGTCGATGACCTGCTGCGGAGTGCCAGATTCGATGACTTGGCCGCCGTCCATGAAGAAAATCTTGTCGGCGACTTCTCGGGCAAATCCCATTTCGTGGGTGACCACCAGCATGGTCATGCCGCCCGCAGCGAGTTCCTTCATGACGCGCAGGACTTCGCCCACCAGCTCAGGGTCGAGAGCTGAAGTCGGCTCATCGAAAAGCATCAGCTTCGGGTCCATCGCCACGGAGCGAGCGATAGCAACACGCTGTTGCTGGCCACCGGAGAGCTGTACTGGGTAGGCGTCAGCCTTATGTGCAAGGCCCACCTGCTCGAGTAGCTCCATGGCGCGCTTTTTTGCTTGTTCCACAGGCTGCTTTTTAACATGGACGGGAGCCTCGATGATGTTCTCGAGGACCGTGCGGTGCGCGAAGAGGTTGAACTGCTGGAAAACCATGCCGATGTCTGCGCGTTGGGCTGCTGCTTCCTTCTCGGAAATCTCGTACAGCGCTCCGTCACGCTCACGATAACCGATGAGGTCACCATCTACGTAGAGCCTGCCTGCCGTAACCTTTTCAAGGTGGTTGCAGCAACGCAGGAACGTCGACTTACCGGAGCCCGAAGGGCCGAGAAGGCACGCGACCTCGCCGGGCTGAACTTCCAAGGTAATGCCTTTGAGCACGTTGAGGCTTCCGAAGGACTTGTGTACGTTCTGTGCGGAAATCATTGGCGTTGCCATTACTTTTTAACCTCTGGGATGACGGAAACGTTGTGGGGGATGGTGCCCTCGGCGTCGGCAAGCGCGGCGAGCTGGCGAGCAGTGAGCTCACGAGTAGCACCACGGTCGAAACGACGCTCCAAGAAGTACTGCGCGATCATCAGCAGGGAGGTGATGACGAGGTACCAGGTTGCTGCCACGAGGAGCAGTGGAATTGGCTCGAAAAGCGCTGCAGAAATGTCCGTAGCGCGGCCGAAGATCTCGTAGGTATACGGAACTGCCACGACCAACGAAGAGGTCTTCAGCAAAGAGATGAACTCGTTGCCTGTCGGCGGAATGATGATGCGCATTGCCTGTGGAAGGACGGTGCGGCGCATGGTCATCCACCAGCCCATACCAAGTGCTTTAGAGGCTTCCTTCTGGCCTTCGGGAACGGCTGAGATACCAGAACGTACAATCTCGGCCATATACGCAGCTTCGTTAAGGCCCAAGCCCAAGACCGAAAGCAGGAAGGCGTTGGTCAAAACGCTGGCGAGCGAAATCTCGGTGAAACCAAGGTTGATGGACTGGTACAAAGCAGAAAGCAGGCCCCAGAACACCAGCTGCACATAGACTGGCGTGCCGCGGAAGATCCAGAGGAAGAGCCAGGCGACGCCTTGGAGAACCGGGTTCGGTGACATCCGCATCACAGCGAGGATGGCACCTCCTACGACGCCGATGATCATCGCCAGTGCTGTAATTGCCAAGGTGTGTAGGGAAGCAACTGCGATGCGGCTATCGAAGAGGTACTGGAAATAGGTATCCCAGCCGAAGGCTTCGTTGCGGGCGGAACTGATAACAAACCAGACGCCGAGCAACACCAGAATCGTGGCAAAAACCCAGCGCCAGGGGTGGCGCAGCGGGCGGGCTTGAATCTCTTTGGGCTCAGCGGCCTTGTTAGACCGTGCCGACTTGGTGGCTTTAGGGGCCTGTGATGGGTTAGTCATTGACTGGCCTTTCATTAATCATTGCCTCTTCCACGAGGCCATCGCTGATGCCCCAGCGTTCCAAGATCTTCTGGTATTCACCGGTTTCGATGAGGTGGTTGAGCGCCGCGGCAACTGCGGGGCCAAGCTTCGAGTCTTTAGGTACAGCGAAGCCATAAGGTGCGGCGTCAAACATGTCACCGACCATTCGCATTTTTCCGTCGGAACGGTTGACAGCCCACGAGGAAACAGGGGAGTCCGCGGACATTGCGTCGGCGCGGCCCATGATGACGGCGAGCGCAGCGTTGTCGCTCGTATCGTAGGAAAGGATGCGGAGGTCGCCGCCGCATGCGTCCTTCTTGGGAATGACGTCGTCTGTCTCTGAGACGGTGGTGCGCTGAACCGCCACGGTCAGCCCGCACGGGTTCGAAGGGTCGACGCGTTTGATACCGTCTGTGCGTTCCGCCCACTGGATGCCTGCGTAGAGGTGGTCGATGAAGTCGAAGTTCTTTCGGCGTTCCTGGTTGTCGGTGAAGCCAGATGCGCCGATATCGATCTGACCCGACTGGACGGCCGGCAGGATCATCGAGAAGTCCTGCTCAACAGGCTGGAATTCAAGGCCCAAGATGTCGGCGATAGCCTTCATCATGTCCATCTCCACGCCGACGATTGCACCATCGGGGTCTTTGAACTCGAATGGCGCAAAGGGAGGGTTAGTGCCTGCCGTCAGGACTCCATCGGCGTCGTCGTAAAGCGCGGCGATTTCTGGAACTTTGTCCAGGCGCGGTTCTTCCCAGCCATCAGGAGTCGAGGACTCGACGTTTGTTACGCAGCCAGCAGCGAGCATCGCGCAGGCGAGTAACCCGCCGCTGGCAGCAATCTTTTTATACATGGTCTTAGCCTTGCTTTTCTGGCACGTGGTAGTTCTTAGCCTTGCGGGCGTCAATAAAAATGAAGATCGAAACGATGATCGCTCCCAAGATAAGCATCACCACAATGAGGCCACTCGAAGCATCTTGGTCCGCACCCCATGGCCACAGCGCACGCAGCGAGCCGAGCATGAAGCCGGCCATAGCTGCCAGGGTTGGCCCACGATGGTTGTCCAGAAGGTAGTTGAGCACCTTCACAAATGCAGCAAGTCCGCAAAGTGCGCCTAACGCAAAGACAGCGATGGTGCCCATCTCGCGGTCTGAAACAGCACCGATAATTGGCTGATAAAGACCCATGGTGAGCAAAATCAGGGAGCCAGAAACACCGGGGAGGACTAAAGCACACACGGCGACCATCGCGGCGAAGAAGACGACGATGAGCGATGGGTTCTCAACAGGATCGGAAGTAAAACCGGTTACGAAGAAAATTGCTGCTGCCGAGATGATAAAGGCCACTATTGATGAAAACTTGAATCGCTCGTCCCTGTCGATCATTGTCAAAGGCACGAAAATGGAGACGGCCACCATTCCGAGGAATAATGCGTTAGAAACGGAGACCTGATTTTCGACGAAGTTATGGAGAATCGTGGAGAATCCAAAAACGGCCGCGAACATGCCGACCGCAACCGACGCGAGGAAAGCCCATTCAACCTTCTTGAGCCGGCCTGAGATGAGGAAGTTAGCATTGTGCAGCGCGCGTTCGTAGATGCCCACGATGAGCGCAACCGTGCCGCCCGAGATGCCAGGAACTAATTCAGCCGAGCCAATGAGTGCGCCGCGAATGGCGTTGAGTACAAATTGCATGTTTTCGAAACTAACCTCTTGGTGCTCTCATTCTCGTTCTGACGTGCCGTAATGGTTAAAGAATTTACTCAAAATGCTGATTAATTCATTTAATCCGCGGTGCCGACATTACATGATAAATACCTTCAGTCTTATATTATTCATAGATCCTGCTCTAAGCAAAAGCCTGTTTACTGCTAAAAAGTATTGATTGAGCTGAGCACAGATGCGGGAAACACGCATTTTACTCTGGGGGAATTAGGGGATAGGTGGTGAAAGCGCAGCTGGCTACTCCCTCCCAAGGGCTGCCGTATTTTGGCGCGCGCAGCCCGTGATAACTGGCACCGTTGAACGCGAATAGTTTCTGCGATGTGAAAAAACCCTCGCACCTAGGCAATAAAGCGCACGGATGCGAGGGTTTGTTGGTGCCCCTGGTGAGACTCGAACTCACACTGAATGGGTTTTGAATCCATTGCCTCTGCCAATTGGGCTACAGGGGCGTGCAACGTTGTGTTGACTGAAATGAAGTTTAGCGCAGTCGTCGAACCAAATACTAATCAGGTGGGGGTAAAGGCTCTAAGATGGGGCGAGTGACTTCTTCGACGACCAAAAACTCCAGCAACAAACCGCGACTTCTGCTCATTGACGGCCACTCCATGGCCTTCCGCGCCTTCTATGCGCTGCCTGCTGAAAACTTCGCAACGTCGGGCGGCCAGCACACCAACGCGGTGTACGGATTCCTTTCGATGCTTGCGAACATTATCGCCGAGGAAAAGCCCGAGTATGTGGGCGTTGCCTTCGATGTGGGCCGCAAGACCTTCCGTACCGAGATGTTTCCCGAATACAAGGCGCAGCGGGAAGCTGCCCCAGAGGAATTCCGCGGCCAGGTCGATCTCATTCGCGAGGTGCTGGGCACTCTGGGCATTACGACACTGTCACGTGAGAACTTTGAGGCCGACGATATCGTAGCCACCCTGGCAACCCAGGCCACGGATTTTGAAACCCTCATCGTCACCGGTGACCGCGACTACCTGCAACTGGTTAACGAGGACACCACAGTCCTGTACCCGATGCGCGGCGTATCGACCCTGCACCGCTTCACCCCGGATGCAGTGGTGGAGAAGTATGGCTTGACCCCTCGGCAATATCCGGACTTCGCTGCGCTGCGTGGCGACCCCTCCGATAACTTGCCGTCGGTTCCGAAGGTAGGTGAGAAGACCGCAACAAAGTGGATTCTCGAGTACGGCTCCCTCGAGGGCCTCATCGAGCATGCCGAAGATATTAAGGGCGTGGCGGGACAGAACTTCCGCGATCGCATCGAGCAGGTGCGCATGAACCGCAAACTGACCCAGATGATCACAGACATGGATCTGGAGGTGGCCCCGGCGGATCTGCAGTTCAAGGGTGCAGCAGTGTCTGAGGTTGCGGAGCGTTTTGACGCGCTCGAGTTCGGCGGCGGGCTCCGCGAGCGTGTCCTTGATGCGATTCCAAATGACGGTGGTGAGGCACCTGCACAAACAGAAGTGCCTACGCAGGAGACGGAGATCGTCGATGCGCCGCTGAAGCAGTGGCTCAAGGACAAGAAGGACGTCGCTGTGTTCGTACAGGGCGACGGGCGTCCGGGCCGCGGGGACGCGAGCGCAATTGCGCTTGTCGACGCCGATTTCCACGGCATGCAGCTCGAGCTCGGCGAACTCAGCGCCGAAGACGATGCAGCACTCGCCCAGTGGCTTACTTCGGATGCGCCCAAGTATTTCCACGAGGCCAAAGCAGCGTTCCATATGCTTGCTGGCCGTGGCATCGAGCTGCGCGGCATTGCGCACGACACTGCAATTGCTGCGTACCTGCTGCGCCCTGGGCAGCGCACCTATGAGCTGTCAGATGTTTATCAACGACACCTTAAGAAGACGCTCGGTCAAGCCAGCGATCAGCTGTCACTGCTAGACGATACGTCCCTGGTGGACCAGGCCGCAGCCATCATGGAGCTGGCCGCAGAACTTACAAAGCAGCTGCAAGCCATCGATTCCTTTGAGCTCTACACCGACCTCGAGCTTCCGCTCGTGGGAATCTTGGCCCGCATGGAGGCCACCGGTATTGCCGTGGACGTGGAGATTCTGGAAACTCAGCTCGACGCCTTCATTGAGCAGGTAGCCGAGCAGGAACGTGCTGCTCGTGAGCTGGCTGGCGACGACTCGCTGAACCTGAACTCACCTAAGCAGTTGCAGGCCGTGCTCTTCGAAACTTTCGAGATGCCAAAGACCAAGAAGACCAAGACGGGCTATTCCACGGCTGCCAAAGAGATTGAGCAGCTTGCCGTGAACCACCCGCACCCGTTCCTTGATCACCTGTTAGCACACCGTGAGTACCAGAAGATGAAGACCACCCTCGAAGGTCTCATCAAGACTGTGCAGCCAGACGGCCGAATTCACACTACCTTCAATCAAACGGTGGCATCGACAGGCCGTTTGTCTTCGACGGAACCCAACCTGCAGAACATTCCTGTGCGCACGGAGGCGGGCCGCCAGATCCGTTCTGCATTCATCGTGGGCGAGGGCTTTGAAACCTTGATGACTGCCGACTACTCACAGATCGAAATGCGCGTCATGGCTCACCTATCTGAGGACCCCGGTCTCATCGAGGCTTACCGGGCAGGGGAGGATCTGCACAACTACGTGGGGTCTAAGGTCTTCGACGTGCCCGTCGACGAGGTCACCCCAGAGCTGCGTCGCCGCGTGAAGGCCATGTCCTATGGTCTGGTCTACGGTCTGTCTGCCTTTGGTCTTTCCCAGCAGCTGGGCATTCCTGCGCGTGAAGCTAAAGAAATCATGGAAAACTACTTCGAGCGCTTCGGTGGCGTGAAGCGCTACCTAGATAACGTGGTGGAGAAGGCACGCAAGGACGGATACACAGCAACCGTGTTCGGGCGACGCCGTTACCTCCCTGAACTCAACTCGGATAATCGCCTCGCGCGTGAGAACGCCGAGCGCGCAGCGCTCAACGCCCCTATCCAGGGCACCGCAGCCGACATCATCAAGGTAGCCATGATTCGCGTCGATAATGCGCTGCGCGAACTTAAGTCCCGAGTGCTACTCCAGGTGCACGACGAACTTGTCGTCGAAGTTGCGCCGGGGGAGGCGGATGAGGTTAAGAAGATTCTTGAGCGCGAGATGGACTCCGCAATTGAACTCACCGTGCCGCTGGAGGTTTCCGCCGGCGCGGGCAAGGATTGGGACGCCGCAGCGCACTAAGGCGCGGCAATCACTGGTCAGTCACTCGACAGGACCGGCCCCGCAACTCCACGCGCGGGGCCGCGCTACGCCGCGCGCTGGCGGCGTTCGACGAGACAGTTAGCCACCATGTCGAAAGGCGTTTGACCAGTGGTCAACACGGAGAGACCAAGGATTCCGAGCACGATAGTCTCGACGTGAGGGACCCCGGTTAAGGAAATCAGGGTCAGCAGAATCCAGGCGTTGCGCAGGGCCGCGCTCCACCAACCGGGTTTGTCTGTGATGACTTCGAGCTGCAAGGACCACTTTCCAAGCGAGGTCCGGGTGCGTGCCTCGCAGATCACTCGATAAAGGTAAAAGACCACAGCGAGGGCCGCGATGTCGTAGATCGCGCCTACTCGCCCAGTTATCGGGGCGTCGAAAAGCGCATTCACGCTCCACCTCACCACCATGATCATGGCCGCGGCGAGGAAGGCATCAATCCACCAAGCCACAACACGGCGCAGCGTGATACCGAGGCGTTCCTTAACCAAAATCTGCATGCAGTAGAGCCTACTCAACGGGTGTCTGCGCTAGACAATGGCGAGCAACTGCCACAGACCGTGAGTGTCGTCTGACGCAGACTGTGATCATTGTCTGACACAGACAAAAATGATTGTTCCCGGGAAAATCTCGCCACGTTCTCTTGACCACTGGCCCCAAGTCAGGTCAAGGTCCTCCGGCCACACGGGCTCGAGGATGTCTTCAATCAGGAATCCGCCGCGGGTTTGTAGCGCGCGCAGCCAGTCGCCTACGGTGCGGTGGAACTCAGCGTAGGTGAGGTTTCCCTCCGCGTCGCTCTCGATATAGGCGCGGTCGAAATACGGCAACTCCGCGGTGAGGTTCGCGGGATCGTCGGGGAAAATCCATCGCATCGGGTGGTTGGTGGAGAACACGAATCTCCCACCGGGCTTAAGTACGCGATGCACTTCCGCCAAGGCTTGGTCGATGTTCGCAATGAAAGGAAGGGCGCCAAAGGCTGAGAACACCACGTCGAATGAATCGTTGGAGTAGGGAAGCGCCAACACATCAGCCTGCACAAGCGGCAAGCCCCCAGGCGCGTGTGTCAGCATCCCGCGCGAAATATCGAAGCCCGTGGCAAACCGCGCGCGTCCTTGCAACCACGCAGTACACGGCGCAGAGCCGCACCCGAGTTCCAAAACTGTGGAAGTAGAGACGTCGCCAAGCAACTGCGCCTGCTCCTCGTGTAGCATCTCGGGACACCAGTAAAACGAGGACAAATATTCCTCGTGTGCCGCATGATAATCGCGGGCGTCGCTGTCCCAGAATTGACGATTCGCGTGCGACGGGGAGAAGCGTGGCGCGGGGGACTGTGAATCAGCAGACACTGAAGGGCTCCTTGAATGCGCGTTCCGCGTGTATATTTGCCGTTTTAGCTGCGCGGATGTAGTGTTGTACGGGCGTGTCTATGCCGTGGGTTGTCTAAGGCTTCCGTAGGAGGGCTTTATACATCGTCACGGCGGGATCGGAATCCATCCTAAACCATCGCCATTTGGCCTGTTTAGAGATGCTTTTCGAGAGACTCGTAACTGTCCAATTACGATCTCCTACATCACTTCGGAGCATTTCTACATATGCCAACTTCTAACACCCCTCAGGTTGCGATTAACGACATCGGAACCGCTGAGGACTTCCTCGCTGCTGTTGACGCAACCATCAAGTACTTCAACGATGGTGACATCGTCGAGGGCACCGTGGTCAAGGTTGACCACGACGAGGTCCTGCTCGACATCGGATACAAGACCGAAGGCGTCATCCCGTCCCGCGAGCTGTCCATCAAGCACGACGTCGACCCGGATGAGGTCGTCGAGGTCGGCGATCAGATCGACGCACTTGTTCTCACCAAGGAGGACAAGGAAGGCCGTCTGATCCTGTCCAAGAAGCGCGCACAGTACGAGCGCGCTTGGGGCGCAGTCGAGGAGCTGCACGCCAAGGAAGAGCCAGTTACCGGTACCGTTATCGAGGTCGTCAAGGGCGGCCTGATTCTGGACATCGGCCTGCGTGGCTTCCTGCCTGCTTCCCTCGTCGAGATGCGTCGCGTCCGCGACCTGGAGCCATACATCGGCCAGGAGCTGGAAGCAAAGATCATCGAGCTCGACAAGCAGCGTAACAACGTTGTTCTGTCCCGCCGTGCATTCCTCGAGCAGACCCAGTCTGAGGTTCGCTCCGAGTTCCTGCACCAGCTGCAGAAGGGCCAGGTCCGCAAGGGCGTTGTTTCCTCCATCGTCAACTTCGGCGCATTCGTTGATCTCGGCGGTGTCGACGGCCTGGTTCACGTTTCCGAGCTGTCTTGGAAGCACATCGACCACCCGTCCGAGGTTGTCACCGTTGGCGACGAAGTCACCGTTGAGGTTCTCGACGTTGATCTCGACCGCGAGCGCGTTTCCCTCTCCCTGAAGGCTACCCAGGAAGATCCGTGGCGCGTATTCGCCCGCACCCACGCTGTGGGCCAGATCGTCCCGGGCAAGGTCACCAAGCTCGTTCCGTTCGGCGCATTCGTTCGTGTCGAGGAGGGCATCGAGGGCCTGGTTCACATCTCCGAGCTGGCTCAGCGCCACGTCGAGGTTCCAGACCAGGTTGTCACCGTTGGTCAGGAAGTCATGGTCAAGGTCATCGACATCGATCTCGAGCGTCGTCGTATCTCCCTGTCTGTTAAGCAGGCAGACGAGGACTACACCGAAGAGTTCGATCCGTCCAAGTACGGCATGGCTGACTCCTACGACGAGCAGGGCAACTACGTCTTCCCAGAGGGCTTCGACCCAGAGACCAACGAGTGGCTCGAGGGCTTCGACGAGCAGCGTCAGGCTTGGGAGGCACGCTACGCCGAGTCCGAGCGTCGCTTCAACCTGCACACCGCTCAGATCGAGCGCAACCGTGCCGCAGCCGCTGAGGCTGCAGAGGCTAACGAGTCCTCCAACTACTCCTCCGAGTCCAACGATGCAGCTCCGGCATCCGAGGCACCGGCTGAGGTTGGCGGCTCCCTGGCTTCCGACGAGCAGCTCGCTGCTCTGCGCGACAAGCTCGCTGGCAACTAAGTCTTAACTTTCAAGGCTTAAACAGCGCCTAGCTGAATGTAGGCCGCATCCTTCGTTCTTATTTGAACGCAGGATGCGGCCTTTTCGCGTAATCTGAACCTTTATGAAACTCATCGGACTCACTGGCGGCATCGGAAGCGGAAAGTCCACCGTTGCGCGTTTGCTCAAGGAACAGGGCTGGACTGTGGTCGACGCGGACCAGATCGCGCGGGACATCGTTGAGCCAGGCGAGCCGGCACTGACAGAGCTTGCTGAGGCGTTTGGCGCTGATATTATCCGCGAGGACGGAAGCTTGAACCGTGGTCTTCTGGCCACGCGCGCGTTTGGCGACGCCGCGTCGACGCAGCGCCTCAACGACATTACGCACCCACGAATCGAGGCTGAGACTCAGCGGCGGTTCGACGCTGCCCGCAGCGCTGGCGAGGAATTTGTGGTGTATGACATGCCATTGCTCGTGGACAAAGGTCTCCACACTGGGATGGATTACACCATCGTGGTCGACGTGGATGTGGCCACGCGTGTGCAGCGCCTCGTGAAGTTTCGCGGTCTTGATGAGACCGATGCGCGGCGCCGGATCGCAGCGCAGATTTCGGATGACGCGCGGCTGGCAGCCGCTGACTTTGTCATTGATAACAACGGTTCCCTTGAGGAACTTCCTGGGCAAGTTGAACGTGTGGTGCATGAAATCGCCGTTAAGAAATAGATTGTTGCAGGCTTTTCTTAAGACAACTAATTTTCATTATTGATGTAGACAAAATTTACGCAGTTCTCTTTTTGTGTTCATTTTGGTTTCTTAGTGTCTGCTCCTATGGGGACGTGGGACGTAGGGCCATTTGATAATCATGCCGCTTGTGAGTTGCTTGCGGAGCTTCGTGATGGCACCTTCGATTTCGAGCATTTCAAGAGATCCTGCGCTGATAGTCCCCTTGACGTAGATGAAGCTGAAATGGTTATTGCGCTGGGAGCGCTAGTGAATACTCCGCAGGATCGGCTGCCCAACGGCGTGTCAGCTAAGGAATTGAAGTCGATTTGTACTCCGCAGTCGCGAGCGTGGTTGCGAAAGAAGATTAATTCGACCTTGGAGCCTGAAAGCTCGCCTGTTTATGCGCTGTGGGAAACAACAGGGGAGTTGGAGATCTGGGTGCAGTCGGTTCGTGCGTCTTTGCCCTAGGCGGACGAACACGATAAAGCGCGTTTAGCCGCGCAATGGTTGCCAAGAAATAGCGCTAGACTGGCCGTCATGGCTTTTGCAGCAGAACATCCCATTTTGCCCGTCTCTGAACACCGTCCCGTTGGAGAGGTGGAGCGGCGATCCGCAGAATTCAAGGTGGAGTCAGAGTTTCAGCCCTCGGGCGACCAGCCGGCTGCCATCGCTGAGCTCGACGAGCGTCTCAGTAGAGGCGAGCGCGATGTTGTGCTCATGGGTGCAACCGGTACAGGCAAATCAGCTACAGCAGCGTGGCTCATTGAAAAGCAACAGCGTCCCACGCTCGTCATGGCCCCAAACAAGACCTTGGCAGCGCAATTGGCTAACGAGCTGCGCCAGCTGCTCCCACACAATGCGGTGGAGTACTTCGTCTCCTACTACGACTACTACCAACCAGAGGCCTATATCGCGCAGACGGATACCTACATTGAGAAGGATTCCTCCATTAACGAGGACGTCGAACGCCTGCGCCACGCCGCGACTTCCTCACTGCTTTCTCGCCGCGACGTTGTCGTTGTTTCCTCCGTGTCTTGTATCTACGGTCTGGGCACGCCGCAATCTTATTTAGACCGTTCGGTGATAATCGAGGAAGGCGAGGAAATCGACCGCGACCGCTTCCTGCGCCTGCTTGTGGATATTCAATATGAGCGCAACGATGTGGGCTTTACTCGTGGTACTTTCCGCGTGAAGGGCGATACGGTCGACATCATCCCGGCCTACGAGGAACGTGCGGTACGGATTGAGTTCTTTGGTGATGATGTTGACGAGCTCTATTACATCCATCCGCTGACGGGCGACGTCCTCGAGCGCGTCGACGAGGTGCGAATCTTTCCAGCTACGCACTATGTGGCTGGTCCAGAACGCATGGCAAAGGCAGTGGAAGATATCAAGGCGGAACTTGCCGAGCGGCTCGCCGACCTAGAAAACCGCGGCAAGTTACTAGAGGCGCAGCGTCTGCGCATGCGTACCGAGTACGACCTAGAGATGATTGAGCAGGTTGGCTTCTGTTCCGGCATTGAGAACTACTCCCGCCACATTGACGGGCGCCCGGCAGGTTCCGCACCAGCTACGCTGCTGGACTACTTCCCAGAGGACTTCCTGACCATCATTGACGAGTCTCACGTAACCGTTCCGCAGATTGGCGGCATGTTCGAAGGCGACATGTCCCGCAAGCGCAACCTTGTGGAATTCGGGTTCCGCCTGCCGTCAGCTACGGACAACCGTCCGCTAACCTTCGACGAATTCGAAGAACGCGTTGGCCAGACCGTCTACATGTCCGCAACCCCAGGCAACTTCGAGCTCACGGCCTCCCAAGGCGAGTACGTGGAGCAGGTTATTCGCCCAACCGGCCTTATTGATCCGAAAGTCACAGTCAAGCCGACCAAGGGCCAGATCGACGATCTCATCGATGAGATTCGGCAACGCACGGCAAAGCAAGAACGTGTGCTCGTCACCACGCTTACCAAGCGCATGGCCGAGGACCTCACGGATTACCTGTTGGAGCACGGCGTTAAGGTTCGCTATCTCCACTCAGACATCGATACCTTGCAGCGCGTGGAGCTGTTGCGCCAGCTGCGCTTGGGCGAGTACGACGTCCTCGTGGGCATCAACCTGCTGCGTGAGGGACTTGACCTTCCCGAGGTTTCTTTGGTGGCCATCCTTGATGCCGATAAGGAGGGCTTTCTGCGCTCGACGACGTCACTTATCCAGACCATTGGCCGTGCGGCGCGAAATGTCTCAGGCGAGGTCATTATGTACGCGGACAAAATAACTGACTCGATGCAGGAGGCCATTGAGGAAACCGAGCGACGCCGCGAGAAGCAAATTGCCTATAACGAGGAACACGGAATTGACCCGCAGCCGTTGCGCAAGAAGATCGCGGACATTCTGGACCAGGTCTACGAATCCGATGGGGAAGAGGCCGCCGCAAGTGACCCAGCCGCGCTGATGGATAAGCCTGATGTCTCCACGATGGCAGTCGATGAGGTACAAAAGCTGATCGACGACCTCACCGCCCAGATGGGCGCTGCGGCTCGTGAACTCAAATTTGAGCTGGCGGGCCGGCTACGTGATGAGATTGCGGATCTCAAGAAAGAACTGCGCGGTCTCAAGGAAGCGGGAATCTAAAAGAGCTTAAAGGTGAAGCGTGGGCGACACGGTCGCAAAATTGTGAGAAAAACAGCACGTTGATTAATGCGTCAAAATTGACACGTCGAGTAACGAGTCAGTCACAAAATTGTTAGACTAGCGATTGCGCCTTTAAAGCATAAGCAATTTGCATATTCTGCATCATCACTTGGGGCTAAGGCCCCTAAAGAAAGGTCATCATGAGCGATTACAACAAGATCGTGGTTGGCACCGACGGATCCAAGTCCTCCCTCCTCGCAGTGGAGCGCGCCGCCAAGATCGCCGCAGCATTCGATGCAACTCTAATCATCGGTTGTGCTTACTACGAGAACCAGGAGCAGGCTTCCAAGACCTTGCGCCAGGATTCCGTGACCATTCTGGGTGACGAGAAGGCAGAGGCTAACCTGCAGGCGGGCAAGGAGCACGCCGAGAAGTTCGGTGTTGCTAAGGTTGAGACCGCGGTTCGCCCTGGCACCCCAGTCCAGGCACTGATGTCCATCGTCAACGATAACAACGCTGACCTACTCATCGTCGGTAACCGCGGCATCAACTCCCTGACCGGCCGTCTGCTGGGTTCCGTTCCGGCCGATGTTGCTCGCCAGTCCGATTGCGACGTCATGATCGTCCACACCGTGAACTAAGAACCTGTGCCGCCCAAGCGGCAGCAGATAAGGCCTAGGGCTCCTCACTGAGGAACCCTAGGCCTTTATTTTTTTAAATCCGCTGTGCTCGCCGGCCTATGCACCGGGACCGGACGCATTGTTGGTGTCTTAGCTGTCGGAGTCGTACACCTCACTGTTGATTTCGGGCTCGATGCCGCGCATCTTGGCAGCCAAGGTGTGGCCATTTTCGCCCTGAATTAGTGGAATCGAAAAAGAGCCTTCCTCATTCGCGTCCGCGAGTGGTGCTAAAGAACCGTGGGAGAGCAGTTGCTCTTGCGGGGAGAGGTTGCGTATTGCTACCGCCGCTACCCGGTCCGGATGCTCGTTGGCGGCGTCGCCATAGGTGAGCGGGTCATGCTGCCCGTCGTCACCAATAAGCAGCCACTTCATCCACGGGAAAGCGATGAAGAGGTTACGCAGCTGCACGCGTTTGTGCTCCTGACCGTTGCGGAAGAGACCGGTAGGAGTTGGTCCCCAGTCCGTCAATAGCAATGGCCCCTTAGGGAAGCCGTTATTTTCCATGAAGGTGACCAAGGTATCGTAGGTATTCCATGCACCCGTGGACAAGTAAATGAACGGCATGTCGGGGTGCTTGGTACGCAGCTCTTGGTAGAACCCAGCCATGCCCTCTACAGGTTGACGGGTGTTGGTTCGCTTGACCCAGGAATTCCAAGCTGCCGTCATAGCGCGTGGAAGCCACGTCACCATAACAGTGTCATCGATGTCGCTGACCACGCCCAGAGGCGAGTCTTCCGAGACAATGAGTACCTCAGCGGTGATTGGCTCTGCGCCTGCAGCATCAATAGTGACTTCGTGCCAGCCGGCCGCAAGGCCATGCTCATGAACCAAAATGTCCACGTAGCCGTTGTAGTTAGTGTGCCCGGTTACAGTCTTTCCGTTTACGGTCACTGAAACATCGAGGTTGGCCACCTGGATAGTAAAGAACTGCCGGTAGCCTCGCTGTGCCCAAGTCTCATTTTCTGTGGACTCAGGGTCATGCATGAGAACACGGCCCAAGACGTGAACAAACTCGGTGTTGCCATATCCGGCATAACCCGAAAGCTTGGGTACCCAGCCTTTGCGGGTGGAACGTCGCAAAGCTGCCGAGTTGGAAGCGCGTTCAATTTTACGTGCGATGTCAGATAAAGCCATGCCCACCAGACTAGTGGAAGATTTCCTGCCACCGTCCGGCCAACGTCAAGGATTGCGTGGCGCGAGTTACCGCAACATACAGATTTTGCAAGCCTTGTGGAGAGGCCGCAACGATGTCGTCAGGATCCACTACGACCACATGGTCGAACTCAAGTCCTTTAATGTCCTCGACGTTTTCCCGCGTGATAACAGCATTCAGCCGGCCATCTTTGTCTGTGAAAGTGCCGGGTACGTAGTCTCGTGTCTCTGTCGCAAATTCGACGGGCACACCATCTCGAACCGCCACAGCGGGCGTCGATTGGGGGTTAATAAGCTCCAATAACGAATTGGCCAAATCTGCAATTGGCTGGGGAGTGCGGTAGTTGACGGTCAATTGATGATGCCGGAAACGCTTCGCTACAAAAGGTTCTAAGGCTTCAGCCCAGTCATCAACTCCAGCAGGAGCGCCAGTCTGCGCGGTGTCACCCACAAGCGTCATCCATCGGGAAGGGCTGCGACGGAATAGCATCCGCCACTCCATGGGGCTGAGTTCTTGCGCTTCGTCAACGATGATGTGTCCGTAAGCCCAGGTGTAATCCTCCTGCGCACGTTCGGCCGTGGTGCGGTTGTCGCTTACTTCCTGGCGGCGCGCGAGGGTCTCTGCGTCGATGACGTCGTGTGCGGACAAGATCTCCGCATCGAACATGTCGTCATCGTTGTCGGTCGAGTCAGAGGAAGTCAGAATATCGAGCGCATCCTCCGCATCGGCAACCTGTTCACGCCAGGCTTTGTCCGCGGCTGCCTTCTCCTCCTCTGGGTTTGGCATACCGATGAGGACCGCTAGTTCGTCCAACAATGCCGCATCCGATGCAGTCCACGCATCACCTTGCGCGCGGTACAGGGCTTCACGGGTCTCAGAATCATAGTCGCTGGCGGCAGCGTCAATTTGCTCCTGGGAGGACAAGAGATCAGCCAGAACTGTGCGCGGGTCAAGGGTGGGCCAAAACTGGTCGATGAGTTGCTGCACCTGCGGCTCATCCACCAGATCGTCATGCAGCTGATCGACGTCGGCGCGGGACAGGAGATTCTGACCGCCCAACGGGTCCGCACCAATTTTCTGTGCCATCTGTTGTGCGAGGGACTCGATGAGATGCTCAGAAAATGCTGCTCGCGCATCGTTGTGCGGTTTGCGGGAGCGGCGGGCACGAGTGCGTGCCGCCTTGACCATTGCAGCATCGATATCCAATTCCAAGTGCTCTGCGGTAATGCACTGGGTGTCAGTGGGGAGGGTCTGGTAGTTCTTCACCGCGGCGGACAGGATATCCACCATTGCTTCAGAACCCTTGATCTCGCGCCCGAGTAGTGGCTCTTGATGGGTTGGCGTGATGCCTGGGAACAGGTCACCCACGGTGGAAAGCACCACGCCGGTCTCGCCGAGTTCCGGAAGAACGCGGGAGATGTAGTCCAAGAAGGTGGAGTTCGGGCCGACGATGAGCACGCCAGTGGCAGCCAGTTGTTCGCGATGGGTGTAGAGCAGATACGCCACTCTATGGAGCGCCACTGCGGTCTTTCCTGTGCCGGGTCCTCCCTCAACTACGAGGACGCCGCGGGTATTGTCGCGGATGATCTCATCTTGTTCGCGCTGGATGGTCTCCACGATGGATTCCATGTGGCCCGTACGTGCTCGCTGGAGTGCTTGGTAGAGCGCGGATTCACTGGCAACGCCTGCGCTTTCCGACGCCGTGCCTGTACCTGAGAGGACCTCATCGTTGATGTCCGTAACGAGGCGGCCTTTGGTACGAATGTGCCGGCGGACGGTGACGCCCTCTGGCTGCGCTGTGGTCGCAAGGTAGAAGGGGCGGGCCATTGGTGCACGCCAGTCGAGGAGGAGCGTCCGGTAGTCGTCCTCACGAGCATCCAGGCCCATCCTGCCGATATACCTGCGGTCGAGGCCTTCTTCGGTGGGATTGTCGCCGGGGGCGTCGATGTCTATGCGACCAAAGACTAAGCCGAGCTGAGCCAGATTAAGGCGGTCCAACTTCGCTTGCAGGCCGTGGTACTCCGTTTCACGGCGGATGAGTGCGTCTGCGTCTGGAGTATGCGGGTCGACGTCTTTCTGCACCTCGTTTAGCTTCTCATTGGCCAAGGCAACTTCTCGGTCGAGCCGGGAGAAGAGATTATCGACGTATTCTTGTTCCGCGTTAATTTCGCGTGCGGTCTCATTCGTCACTGGTCCCTGCGGCGACTTGGCGTTAGACAACTCTGGTGAAGACACTCTGCTCCCAAAATCTCGATGCATGTGGACCGTGCGGACACGGTTAGAAAAACAACAACGGCCCAGCATACCTTGCTGGGCCGCTGAGGGTTAAAGGCTTAGTTCAGGCGGTCGCCGAACTTCTTGATGGCCTTGTCGATCTTCTTGGAAGCTTCAGCCTGAAGCTTCTCGGCGCGCTTGGTTGCCTTCTTAACTGCGCGCTTATTGGACTTGGTGTCTACCTTGGCTAGAGCATCGTCAGCCCGGGACTGTGCCTTCGTAGCAGCCTTGACAGCGCTCTTGCGTGCCAGCTTGGCGTTGTCCTGAGCTGCAGACAGCCAGTCATCCTTGTTGTCATCGATGAAGTTACGAGCCTGCTCGGCGCTGTCCTCGATGAAAGAGCGAGCAGTGTCTACGAGACCCTTGCCGGTCGCTTGCCAGTCATCCTTGTTGTCATCGACGTATTCCTTGGCGCCCTCGAACCAGTCGGTGGCCTTGGAGGAGAAGTCATCCGCGCGGTCAGAGATGCTGTCAGCGAACTTCTGCTGCTCGGACTTGGTGGGCAGAGCCTGCTGAATCTTCTTGTTGGTGCGCTCCGCAGTCTTGGATGCGCGCCAGCGCAGGGAAGGCTTACCCTCGGTGTCCTGGGTCGCGATAAAGAGCGCGCCTAGCAGAGCGGTGTTGGTGAGGAAACCGTTGCGGCGGTCATTTTTCTCCTCGGTGGTCTCAGCCTCCCAGAAAGCGTTACGGCCAAGCAGATTAGGCAGCGTAGACAATGCGAGAACTGCGGCGGAGGTGCGCGGTGCTTTGCCCAGTGCAAGCGTGGAACCGGCGCCGACCTTGAGGCCGCCGATTGCGCGCGCTGCGAGCTCAGGGTCATTGGGAATGTAACCGGCGTACTGGACTGGAACGACCTTACGCAGACGGTTGAGCACGGACTCCGTTTCCGCTACGTGGTCGGAAGCGTTACGGAGAGTATCGACACCGTCCCATACGAAAACCGAAGCCAGCATCGGGCGGGCAAACTTACGAATCATTACGTGCTCCATTCATTGAGTAAATTAATGTGCGTTAAACCAGTGTACGGAAAAATGCCGGCCCGCGGGGCGAGTCGAGCGCCCCTACTCGCCCCCGAGAGAGGAAGAATTTGGTGTCTACCAGCGGCGTTCCCACCACTCGTCGAGTTTCGGCCGTTCCTCACCAAGAGTTGTAGATTTGCCGTGGCCTGGTCGGACAATCGCTGAATCCGGATAGACGTCGAAGATGCGCTCGCTGACGTCTTTGTACAGCCTGACGAAGTCTCCCTCTGAGGTGGTCTTTCCTACGCCACCTGGGAAGAGTGAATCGCCGACAAACAAGTTCGTCGTGCCATCGATATCCACGGCAATCGCGGCCCCGCCTGGGGTGTGGCCACGCAGGATGATTGCAGGAAACTCGCGGCCGGCGAATGGAACTGTGTCCCCCTGGCGCAGATCGACGTCGACCGGTGCGGGCAATGCAGGGGAGTCCAGGAAGGAAGCATAGTGGGTGGCCCCGGTGGCCTCGATGATGTCTTTTGTTGCCCGCACGTGGTCCCAGTGGCGGTGGGTCGTCAGCAAAGCGGTGATCTTCACACCCTGTTCTGCAGCCAGTTGGAGGATTGCCGGCGCATCATCCGCGGCATCGACAAGCAGTGCTTCATCACCGCAACAAATCAGGTAGCAGTTGTTGTCCATGTCGGAGACGGAAATACTGTGAAGGGAAAGCGTGTTATTCATGTGTCCAACCCTACGGGTAGATTCTTAGAGAGACATTTTCTACTGGCCTCGCTGACCCCACAGCGCGGGCCGATAAGAGGAGGCACACATAGTGGCTGATCGTTTGGTCGTACGTGGAGCTCGCGAGCACAACCTCAAAGGCGTCGATATCGACCTGCCACGTGACAAAATGGTGGTTTTCACTGGCTTGTCGGGTTCTGGCAAGTCATCGCTGGCCTTTGACACCATTTTCGCGGAGGGCCAGCGGCGCTACGTGGAGTCGTTGAGCTCTTATGCTCGCATGTTCTTGGGCCAGATGGACAAGCCGGACGTGGACTTTATCGATGGACTTTCGCCGGCGGTGTCCATCGACCAGAAATCGACGAACCACAACCCCCGTTCGACTGTGGGCACCATCACGGAGATCTACGATTATCTGCGTTTGCTGTTTTCGCGTGCTGGCACCCCGCATTGCCCGGAATGCGATGCAGTGATCGAGCGGCAGACGCCGCAGCAGATTGTGGATGCTGTTCTTGAGCTGGAAGAAAAGCTGAAGTTCCAGGTTCTCGCGCCGGTGGTGCGCAAACGCAAGGGTGAGTTCGTTGATCTCTTCGCGGATCTCGCATCGCAGGGTTACTCCCGCGTGCGCGTCGACGGCGAGGTTTACCAGCTTACCGAGCCGCCAACGCTGAAAAAGCAGATCAAGCACGACATCGACGTCGTTGTTGACCGCCTCCAGGTCAAGGCTTCCCAAAAGCAACGTTTGACTGACTCTGTGGAGACCGCTTTGCGCCTGGCTGACGGTTTGGTGACGCTCGACTTCATCGATAACCCGGAGCTTACTCGCACCTACTCCGAAAAAGCCGCTTGTCCGAATGGCCACGCGCTGACCATCGAGGAATACGAGCCGCGCGCGTTCTCCTTCAACGCACCCTTTGGTTCCTGCCCGGTCTGTGATGGTCTCGGTACCCGTCTCGAAGTTGATGTGGACCTGCTCATACCAGATCCAGATGCTCCCGCAGTCGACGCCATTCAGCCGTGGCACTCGAGTCCGAACTCGCGCTACTTCGTCAAGCTCGTCGAGGGCCTGGCTAAGACCATGGGCTTCGACCCGAAGACCCCGGTTTCCGAGCTGACCAAGGAGCAGCGTGACGCCCTCATCTACGGCACGGACATTGAGGTCAATGTTCGCTACAAGAATCGTTACGGCCGCCAGCGCAATTGGAATGCGCCTTTCGAGGGCGCCATTGGCTTCTTGGAGCGCAAGCTGGAGCAAGCAGACTCCGACTCGCAGAAGGATCGCCTGCTTCAGTACACGCGCCGCGTGGCGTGCAACGCGTGTAAAGGCACTCGTCTGCGTCCGGAGATCCTCGCCGTGCGCCTTGAGTCCACTGCTCACGGCGAAAAGTCCATCGCGGGTTTGTCCGCGTTGTCCATTGAAAGCGCTGCAGAATTCCTGGATTCACTAGTCTTGGGTCACCGCGAGGAAATTATTGCCGGCGCTGTGCTCAAGGAGATCCAAGCCCGCCTGCGTTTTTTGCTCGACGTGGGCGTGAACTACCTGACCTTGGACCGCGGCGCTTCGACGTTGTCGGGTGGCGAGGCGCAGCGTATTCGCTTGGCTACTCAGATTGGTTCGGGCTTGGCGGGCGTCCTGTACGTCCTCGACGAGCCGTCGATCGGCCTGCACCAGCGCGATAACCAGCGCCTCATCACTACGTTGAAGCGTCTGCGCGATATCGGCAACACCCTCATCGTTGTCGAGCACGACGAAGATACGATCCGCGAAGCGGACTGGCTTGTCGACGTCGGGCCTCGCGCCGGCGAGTATGGCGGCGAGGTGGTCTATCAAGGTGAGCCAGAGGGAATCCTCGAAGTTGAGGAGTCGCTGACGGGTCAATACTTGGCCGGTAATCGCGTCTTGGCCGTGCCGGATTCGCGCCGCGAGATCGATAAGGACCGAACCCTCAAGGTTGTCGGCGCGCGTGAGAACAACCTCAAGGGCATCGACGTCGAGATTCCACTGGGCGTCCTGGTGTGTATCACCGGTGTTTCAGGCTCCGGTAAGTCGACGGTGGTCAACCAGATTCTGGCGAAGACTCTGGCCAATAAGCTCAACCGCGCTCGCCAGGTTCCGGGACGCGCCAAGCGAGTAGAGGGCGTCGAGCACTTGGACAAGCTCGTGCAGGTGGACCAAAGCCCAATTGGCCGTACCCCACGTTCTAATCCCGCGACCTACACTGGTGTCTTCGACAAGATCCGCAACCTCTTCGCCGAGACACAAGAGGCGAAGGTTCGCGGCTATAAACCTGGCCGTTTCTCTTTCAACGTCAAGGGCGGTCGCTGTGAGGCGTGTCAAGGTGACGGCACCTTGAAGATCGAGATGAACTTCCTGCCGGACGTTTATGTCCCGTGTGAGGTTTGCCAGGGCGCTCGCTACAACCGTGAGACGCTTGAGGTTCTCTACAAGGGCAAGAACATCGCGGAGGTTCTTGACATGCCGATCTCCGAGGCAGCGGAGTTCTTTGAGCCGATTACCTCGATCCATCGTTACCTCGCCACGCTTGTCGACGTCGGACTGGGCTATGTTCGCTTGGGCCAAGCGGCAACCACGCTTTCTGGTGGTGAGGCTCAGCGCGTGAAGCTGGCATCTGAGCTGCAGAAGCGAACCAATGGTCGTACCGTGTACATCCTCGATGAGCCGACGACTGGACTGCACTTCGAGGACATTCGAAAGCTGATGCTCGTCATCCAGGGGCTCGTTGATAAGGGCAACTCGGTGCTCATCATTGAACACAACCTCGATGTAATCAAGGCAGCTGACTGGATTGTCGACATGGGTCCGGAAGGTGGCGATGGTGGAGGAACCGTTGTTGCGCAAGGTACTCCCGAGGATGTTGCAAAGGTGAAAGGCTCTTATACCGGCCAGTACCTCAAGGAGCTGTTGTAAGAGGCGGCTGCGCCCTAGACAAGGCTAGAATCTTTCGATTGAAGCACGTGAGATCCTTCCAGCTGATTACATCAGCGCTGGTTATCTTCGGATTATCAGGAGCAGTGGGCGGTTGTGACAATGTCCAATCGGCTCCTGAAGGTGACGCTCAGAGTCAAGCCGCGCAATCTGCGGAGGCTTTAGCTGGTGTGCTTAAAGATCGGAGCGCTGAGGAAGATTCGCTGCGTCTAGCTGGAGAACTGGATCGCGTGATTCGCCGTGTGGAAAAGCGCTACGGTGTCGAAGCAGGTGTTGCTATTGATGCTCAGTCTGGATCCGTCCAGCGTGGTCTGAAGGGCGAGGAGCCGACCTGGTCCACAATCAAAGTGCCGATTGCGATTGCAGCGGCGGAGGTCGGCGCGGATGAGCAGATGATAGATCTGGCAATCGAACAATCTGACAATGACGCCGCATATGCGTTGTGGACCCAGGTGCAATGGGAAACCGGTGACGCGAATGGCGCGGTTTCAGACCTGCTCGACGAATACGACGCACCAGCTAAAGTAGAGGACTCCTTTGGCTACTCCACATGGACGCTGAAAAATCAGGCTGCATTTGGGGCTTCACTTCCGTGCGTCGCTCATGCCCGCCATGTATATGATGCGATGGCCAATCTCATCGTCTACCACGGCAACGGGCTCTCCGCACTGCCCGATACGCGTGCAAAGGGCGGATGGGGTCTGTCTGAGATTGATGGAATGTATGCCCACCGGCAGTTCGGCGTGCGCAGCACCAAAGGCGCCGAGCCGCAGAGCGTTGGGCTAGCAATCGAAGTTGTGATGCCGGGGGATGATTTCAGCGATGCTGAGCCGGCTCTCAATGCGCTAGCGAAGGGCGTCGACAAGCTTGTGGAGCAAGCCATCGCAGATGGGGCCATAAAACCCTATGTAGGGTGCAGGCGGATCTAAGCAAGTTGTGGATGCAGTCAAAAAGTGTGGGCGCGTTGCGATTTGGATTTTGTATGAGCTGGTGTTAAGGTAATCAGCACTACCGCCCGTAGGGCCTTCTCCAGGAGGTCTCGGGTCACAAGCGGAGTTTCTCCCACCTGAAGCCGCGAAGTTCTTTGACTTCGTAGGATAAAGGTAAAAGGGTTGAGGTTAATACCTTAACGTTTTTATGAGAGCTCCCGGCTGCTTCTGGCAGACCGGGATTTCGTTTGTGGTCTCGGTAGGCACATCACTAACCCCCTAATCGAGGAGAACCACAATCAGCGCTGAAGCTCGCATTAATGAGCGCATCCGAGTACCCGAGGTCCGTCTTGTTGGCCCCGGTGGTGAACAGGTGGGCATTGTCCGTACTGATGATGCTCGCAAGCTTGCATACGAAGCAGATCTTGACTTGGTCGAGGTGGCACCTAATGCAAAGCCGCCAGTAGCCAAGATCATGGACCACGGCAAATTTAAGTATGAGCAGGCTCAGAAGGCTCGCGAAGCCCGTAAGAACCAACAGCAGACTGTGGTTAAGGAACAGAAGTTCCGTCCGAAGATCGATGATCACGATTATGAAACCAAGAAGGGCAATGTGGTGCGCTTCCTGGAGAAGGGTTCCAAGGTCAAGGTAACCATCATGTTCCGTGGCCGCGAGCAGTCGCGTCCGGAACTTGGTTTCCGCCTGCTGGAGCGCCTCGCCGAGGATGTCGCCGAGTACGGCATCGTCGAGTCTCGCCCCAAGCAGGATGGTCGCAACATGACCATGGTTTTGGGACCCGTCCGCAAGGGCAAGAAGTAGACCAAGCTCCACTTAGGATTTAAGGACTTAATTCTCATGAAGCAGAAGACCCACAAGGGCACCGCCAAGCGCGTCAAGGTGACCGGTTCCGGCAAGCTGCGCCGTGAGCAGGCTGGCCGCCGCCACCTGCTGGAGGGCAAGCCATCCAAGCAGACCCGTCGTCTCAAGGGCACCAAGGACGTTGCACCTTCCGACGTCAAGCGCGTCAAGCGCCTGCTCGGCCGCTCCTAATTAGCGCCGAATCAACCCACTTACTAAACCCACAAAAGATTAAGGAAGTATTACTGTGGCACGAGTAAAGCGCTCAGTTAACGCCAAGAAGAAGCGCCGCGCGATTCTGAAGTCCGCTAAGGGCTACCGCGGCCAGCGCTCCCGCCTCTACCGTAAGGCCAAGGAGCAGTGGCTGCACTCCATGACTTACGCTTACCGCGACCGTCGTGCTCGTAAGTCTGAGTTCCGCAAGCTGTGGATCCAGCGCATCAACGCTGCTGCCCGCATGAACGACATCACCTACAACCGTCTCATCCACGGCCTGCGCTTGGCTGAGATCGAGGTTGACCGCAAGATCCTCGCTGAGCTTGCTGTAAACGACTTCGAGGCATTCTCCGCACTGTGCGAGGCTGCAAAGGCTGCACTGCCAGAGGACGTCAACGCTCCGAAGGCCGCCTAAGAACCGATACTTAAGGTTCTTTATCGAGCTTTATGCTCGTCAATCCCTCCACCTGAGTCCATGCGAACAGGTGGAGGGATTCGCCGTTTTATGGTGACAGTGCGGAAATGTCGCTGCGATTTTCTTAAACCGGCGGATAATCAAATTCCCATTGGTTGGGGATGATTCCCCAATTGATTCTTTCTTTTATGTGCCGAGTGATTTGTCGTGTTACCTTGACTGTGATGTTCAGCGCAGGGGCGCTGAACTTTTTTCTTAAATCTTGTCCATTTTCAGGAGCACTTTTATGACCTACCCAAACAATGGTTTTCAGCAAGGCAATGCTGGTGGCCAGCCGGTAAACCCATTTGGCCAGCCACAGGGTAACAATGTTCCAGCGCAGTTCCAGGGCGGACAACCGCAATATGGCCAGGGCTATTCTGCGCCGCAGCAATTTAGCCAACCGCAATACGGGCAGGCCTACCCAATGCAACAGCAGTATGCCGTTGTAGCTGAGCAGAAGTCCTGGGTGGCTGCATGGCTGCTCGCCTTTTTCTTCGGCTACCTCGGCGCGCACAACTTCTACCTGGGGAACACCGGGCGCGCGCTCGGCCAGTTGTTGGGCTTCATCTTCGGTTGCATCACCGTGTTTGTGCTCATTGGCTTCTTTGTAGTTGGTTTCATCTCATTGTGGGCGTTCGTTGAGTTCATCATGATTCTGGCCGGCGTCGGCGGATTCGACCGTGATGCGCAAGGCGTTCCGCTGCGTAAGTAGTCTTAAGTAGTCTGTCGACCTTCACCCTCCATCTTTCGGGCAATGCGAGATGGAGGGTTTGTGCATTGAAAGCCTTGTCCGGGTGAAAGGGCTCAAGGTGATTGGCCTTGCAGGGGAGGGGGAGGTTCTAAGCGCTAAACCTGGCTAGTAAGGTGGTGGCCATGAACCTCGACTTTGAGAGTGCCTTTACAGAGCGCACGCCGCGCATCGTCAATGCCTCCAAACTGCACCGTGCAGCGGCCCGCAAAAAGGCGAATCAATTCATCATTGAGGGCGAAAACGCAGTCGACGTCGCAGTATCTACCGGCGCCGCCACTGACGTATTCGTGACCGAGAAGGCTGCGGAACGCTTCCAAGACATCGTCACTGCGTGTGGCTATATGGATGTCTACGTCCATCCAATCACCGACAAAGCCGCACGCCATCTCTCTGATACCGCAACCACAACCGGTCTTTTTGCACTCTGCAAGCCTGTTCTTTGGTCGGCCGGAAAGATTCTCAACGGCAAGCCAAATCTAGTATCTGTGCCAGTCCTTACCTCGGAGCCTGGCAATGCTGGAACGCTCATCCGTACTTCGGACGCTATGGGCGCCGACGGCGTCATCTTTGCAGGCGAGACAGTCGATCCTCTGGGCTGCAAAGTGGCGCGTGCCTCGGCTGGGTCACTGTTTCATATTCCCGTAGCGCGCGATCCGAACATCAAGGATGTGCTTGGGCAGCTGCGGAAGTCAGGCATGCAGATTCTGGCGACTGCCGCTGATGGGGAAGTAGATCTTGCCGAGGCCGATCTCAGCCAACCCACCGCCTGGTTGTTCGGTAACGAAGCCCATGGACTAGGGGAGTTGCAAGAAGAAGCGGACATGCGCGTGCGCATTCCGATCCTCGGCCGCGCGGAGTCGCTCAACCTTGCCACGGCAGCCTCAATTTGTTTGTATGAATCTGCCAAAGCGTTGAATCGCTCCTAAAAATTGTTTGGCATGTCACAATCCGAACGGAAAAGTGGTGGCTAACGAACGGGAACGTTTGGCTTATGGCTATTCCTTTCCACATTGTGTCGGTGCCTTCCGTCTTTCTCGCGAAGACGCAGCTTGGCCACGCCCTGGACGTCGAGTCGCCAGCGCACCAACTGGTGACGGTGGAACTGGAACCCGATGACGGGCATAACTGCCCCTCACCCTGTCTCCTTTTCAGGGGTCATGCCCGTTGAGTGGACCCGTTCGATCAACTAGGAAACGTTAGCGGGGCTTAGTGGAGCGGCGCCCCGCTGCGTAGAGGGCTAGTGAACTGCGCTAAGATAACGGGCGTTAGTTTTTCTCGCTAGAAGAAGGTACTTAAGGCACGTGTCCGATACACCTCAGATCGAATTGACCGAAGCCGCCCTGGGCGCGGCTGCCGACGACGCAATCACCGCGTTCGAAGCAGCTACCACGCTCGATGAGCTGACGGTGGCTCGCCGTGAGCACCTCGGTGAGCAGGGCTATATCCCACAAGCTCGCACGATGCTCGGCAGCCTGCCTAAGGATCAGCGCAAGGACGCTGGCCGTAACGTCAACATGGCGCGCGGTCGCGTCGAGAAGCGCTACGCGGAGATTCAGGCTGTTCTTGAGGCGGAGGCTCGTGCGGCTCAGCTCGCTGCCGAGACCGTCGACGTCACCATCCCCACCACCCGCGCCCAGACCGGTGCTCTTCACCCAATTACGGCATTGTCCGAGCGCATCGCCGACATCTTCGTCGGCATGGGCTGGGAAATCGCCGATGGTCCTGAGGTCGAGGCGGAGTACTTCAACTTTGATGCGTTGAACTTCAAGCCGGATCACCCAGCACGTACCCTGCAAGACACCTTCCATGTCTCTACTGAAGGCTCGAAGCAGGTGTTGCGTACCCACACTTCTCCTGTACAGGTACGCACCATGCTGGACCGCGATGTTCCGCTCTACATTGCTTGCCCAGGTCGTGTGTTCCGTACCGACGAACTCGACGCTACGCACACCCCAGTATTCCATCAGGTTGAGGGACTCGCAGTGGACAAGGGCCTGACTATGGCTCATCTGCGCGGCACCCTGGACCACTTGGCCAAGGTCTTGTTCGGCCCTGAGACCAAGACCCGCATGCGCACCAACTACTTCCCGTTCACCGAGCCTTCTGCTGAGGTCGACGTTTGGTTCCCAAACAAGAAGGGCGGCGCCGGCTGGATCGAGTGGGGCGGCTGCGGCATGGTCAACCCGAACGTCCTCCGCGCAGTGGGCGTTGACCCAGAGGAGTACACCGGCTTTGCATTCGGCATGGGCCTCGAGCGCACCTTGCAGTTCCGCAATGGCCTTACCGACATGCGAGACATGGTCGAGGGCGACGTTCGCTTCACCCTGCCGTTCGGCGTCCAGGCATAACCGTTTACCCCGCAATTAGGAAGGAATTTAGACACAATGCTTATTTCCCAGAGCTGGGTAACCAGGTTGCTTGGCGCGAAAAACCCCGGCTGGTCCGTCACTCCGGAAGAACTCGACGCTGGTTTCGTTCGCGTCGGCTTTGAGACCGAGGGCTACGAGGGCCTGCCAGAAATCACCGGCCCGCTGGTCATCGGCAAGGTGGAGGAAATCGAGGAGCTCACCCAATTTAAAAAGCCCATTCGTTACTGCCAGGTCAACGTCGGTGACGCAAACGGCACCGGTGAGCTGCAAGGTATCATCTGCGGCGCTCGCAACTTCCATCTCGGCGATCACGTCGTTGTGGCGCTGCCGGGTGCCGAGTTGCCGGGTGGATTCAAGATTGCTGCCCGCGAGACCTACGATCACATCTCCAACGGCATGCTGTGCTCCGCCGCGGAGCTTGGCTTCGCTGAGAAGTCTGATGGCATCATCACCTTGGGCGAGGAGTACGGCCAGTACATCGGTCAGGATGCTCGCAAGCTCATCGCCTTGGCTGACACCGTATTCGACGTCAACATCACCCCGGACCGTGGCTACGCGCTCTCGGCACGTGGCCTGACTCGCGAGATTGCTTCGGCTTTCAACCTCGAATTTGCTGACGTTGCGCAGGACCCGTCCGTTGCAGGCATCGATGTTTCTGGTGTTCCCACACCGGAGGGGGGCCTCATCAACATTGACCTGCGTGAGGAGACCAAGGCCCAGCGCTTTGGTTTGCGCAAGGTTTCCGGCATCGACCCGAATGCTCGCACTCCATTCTGGATGGAACGCGAGCTCATGCTGTCCGGCCAGCGTGCCGTCAACCCGGCTACCGACGTCACCAACTACGTGATGCTGCTGCTGGGCGCTCCTATGCACGCGTTCGACGCCAACCTCGTTAAGGGTGGCTTGGTAGTGCGCAATGCGGAAGAGGGAGAGAAGTTCGAGACCTTGGACCACGTCAAGCGCACCCTTTCCGCCGGCGACGTCGTCATCTGCGATGACAATGGCATCCAGTCCATGGCTGGTGTCATGGGTGGTACGTCCACTGAAATCATCGACGAGACCACTGATGTGTACTTCGAGTCCGCTATTTGGGACCCAATTACGGTTGCGCGTACCTCTCGCCGCCACAAGCTTTCCTCGGAGGCCTCCCGCCGCTTCGAGCGCGGCGTAGACCCAGCCATCGTCGAGGTTGCGCTCGACGTTGCTTGCGCTTTGCTCGTCGAGATTGCTGGCGGCACCATCGAGTCCGGCCGTACCCTTGTGGGCGACGTCGCCAAGCCGCAGCAGATCACCATGCGGGCTAGCAAGCCAAGCGAATACGCGGGCGTGGAGTATTCCCGCGAGACTATCGTGCAGCGTCTGCGCGAGGTGGGCTGCGCCGTGGAAGAGCAGGGGGAGAACCTGCTGGTCACCCCAGCTACCTGGCGTACCGACATCACCATGGATGTCGACCTGATTGAGGAAGTCCTGCGTCTCGAGGGCCTCGAGGACATTCCGACGATTCTTCCGACCCCAGTCGGCGGTCGCGGACTCACCCCGGCTCAGAAGCGTCGCCGCGCCATCGGTCATGGCTTGGCCTATGCCGGTTACGCCGAGGTTCTGCCTTCTCCGTTCATCGCCAACGACACGTTTGACGTATGGGGATTGGACGCGGACGACGACCGCCGCCGCACTGTTTCCGTGCAGAACCCGCTGGAGTCTGACAAGGCCATCTTGAGCACGACCCTGCTGCCGAACATGCTAGAAGCCATCGGTCGTAACGTCGCACGTGGCCGTGCAGATCTGGCACTGTTTGGTCTGCAGCAGGTCTCCTTCAAGCGCGCGGATTCTTCGCCGATGCCGTCCGTTGAGCAGCGTCCAGCAGACGATGTGGTCAAGGAACTGTGCGAATCCCTCCCAGAGCAGCCGCTCCATGTCGCGACCGTAGCTACCGGCAACATCGAGCATGAAGGCCCGTGGGGCGAGGGTCGTGCCTTTACCTACGCCGATGCTATTGAGTCTGCTCGTCAGGTTGCTCGTGCGGCTGGCGTCGAGATCGAGCTGGAGGCTGCCGAGGAGCTGCCTTGGCACCCGGGCCGTTGCGCTGCGGTGAAGGCAGTCGTCGACGGTGAGTCCATCATCGTTGGCTACGCAGGCGAGCTGCACCCACAGGTTCTCGAGGCGCTGAACCTTCCCGCACGCACGTGCGCAATGGAAATCGATGTCACTGCGTTGCCGACCGACGAGCTTTTCCCAGCACCGGTCTTGTCTGCCTTCCCAGCACTGCATCAGGACATCGCGCTCATCGTCGATGAGTCCACGCCTGCTGAAGAGGTGCGCAAGGTCGTCGAAGAGGGTGCCGGCGAGCTTCTCGAGGCAGTAGAGCTTTTCGACGTCTTCCGTGGTGAGCAGCTTGGCGCGGATAAGAAGTCTTTGGCGTTCAAGCTCATCTTCCGGGCAGATGACCGCACTCTTACTGACGAGGAAGCTAACGAGCACCGCCTCGCAGCGGCCGAGCTGGTCAAGCAACGCCTCGGCGCGGAGATGCGCGCTTAGGAGGCCTGGAACCCCAGCCGCTGAAGTTGCAGTAGAGCTAAGCCTTTCCCTCAAAGTGGATTACTGAGGGAAAGGCTTTCCTAATGCGCTGTGTAAGGCGTCACCGCGCTGCCGCATCCTTGACGGACTGTGTCGTAGGTCATATTCTGGGGATTGTCGGCTAATGCTTCCTTGCGAGGGGTAGGGCAGATTTCATCCCGTGCTTTTTAATGGGAAATTTTCCTGAATAACTTACAGTGTGTTGCATTATTTGCTACGGTGGGCGGCATGACGATTTCAGTAGCAATTGCAGGCGCCACCGGATACGCAGGAGGCGAAATTCTTCGCCTCCTGCTTTCGCATCCTGCGTACTTCGCTCGACAGCTGCAGATAGGCGCGCTGACTGGGCGCTCGAATGCTGGACAAAAGGTCTCCGAACTCATGCCGCATCTGCCGCAGCTGGCAGACCGCATAATTGAAGAAACCACCCCAGAGGTGTTGTCCCAACACGACGTAGTTTTCCTTGCCCTCCCGCATGGCCACTCCGCAGAGATCGGGCGCCAGCTGGGGGAGAAGGTAGTGGTCATCGACTGTGCTGCTGACTTCCGCCTTCGCAACAAGGCCGACTGGGATGAATTTTATGGCGGCCAGTATGCGGGCGCATGGCCCTACGGTATCCCCGAGATTCCCGGAAACCGTGCTTCGCTTAAGGGCTCTAACCGGGTCGCAGTTCCCGGTTGTTTCCCCACCACCATTACCTTGGGGGCGCTTCCCGCTGTTAAGGGAAACCTGATTGAGCCAGACCTCTCCGTCATTGCTATCACCGGCGTATCCGGCGCGGGCAAGAAGGCTTCTGTGGCGCAGCTGGGAGCCGAAACCATGGGCAACGTCAAGGCCTACAAGCCAGGTGGTACCCACCGGCATACCCCTGAAGTGGTGCAGAATCTGCAACCATTTACTGAGGACACAGTCTCGGTGAGCTTTACTCCCGTACTTGCGCCGATGCCACGCGGCATCCTCGCCACCGTAACCGCGCCGTTGCGTGACGGCGTGACCGCCGAGGAAGTCGCGCAGGTGTTCGCAGACTTCTATGCGAACGAACCATTCTGTTACGTCCTTCCCACGGGGCAGCAGCCTGAGACCCAAAATGTCGTGGGCACCAACATGGTGCACATTCAGGCCCATGTGGATAAGCGTGCACGACGTCTCGTTATCACTGCAGCCTTGGACAACCTCTGCAAAGGCACGGCAGGCGCCGCTGTGCAGTGCATGAATCTTGCACTGGGCTGGGATGAGACCGCCGGTTTGCCGCAAGCAGCAGTCGCCCCTTAAGCCCTGCAGGCATACCCACCTCTGGCACCTATCTACTCCAGAATCCACCCCCTATTTTCGTCTCGTATTAAGGACTAATCATGACTTCTTCGGCCACTCAGACCGGCGTTACTGCAGCAGCCGGTTTCCGCGCAGGAGCAACCACAGCGGGTATCAAGCCATCCGGTAAATCAGACATGGCTCTCGTCATCAACGAGGGTCCCAACTTTGACGCGGCAGCGGTGTTTACACGCAATCGCGTGGTGGCCTCCCCAGTTAAGGTCTCGCGGGAAGCTGTAGCCGACGGCGTCTTAAAGGCAGTGCTCTTTAACTCAGGTAACGCCAACGCATGCAACGGCGCCCAGGGCGACCAAGATGCGCGTGCCACTGTGAGCGCCGTCGCCAAGCATCTTGCGCTCGACAGCAGTGACGTAGCCGTGTGTTCGACCGGTCTCATCGGCGAACCTTTGCCTATGGACAAGGTCCTCAAAGGCATTGACGTGGTGGTCGAGTCAATCGGCACCAGTGCTGAGCACTCGAGCGCAGCGGCGACAGCCATCATGACCACGGACACCGTTTCCAAGGAGGCCGTGACTCGTGGCGAGGGATGGGTCCTTGGCGGAATGGGTAAGGGCGTGGGAATGATGGCCCCGTCCCTGGCCACGATGCTGGTGTGCTTGACCACTGACGCGGTGGCCAGCCCGGAGGCTCTGCAGAAGGCCTTGCAGCAAGCCTCCGATCAGACTTTCAACACCTTGGACGTGGACGGTTCCACCTCGACCAATGACACCGTCATCCTGATGGCATCGGGTGCTTCCGGCGTGGAACCCAGCCAAGAAGAGCTCAACGCGGCAGCGTTGGCAGTGTGCGCTGACATCGCGGATCAGCTCCAAGCAGACGCCGAGGGTGTGACTAAGCGCGTGCGCATCACCGTCGAGGGAACCGGCAGCGACGCACAAGCTCTCAACGCTGCGCGTACCTTGGGGCGCGACAACCTGTTCAAGTGCGCTATGTTCGGCTCTGATCCCAACTGGGGCCGCGTGCTCGCAGCGGTGGGAATGGCTGATGCTGACATGGACCCAGACAACATCTCCGTGTACTTCAACGATCAGCCTGTGTGCCTGGCCTCGACCGGTGCGCCGGGTGCTCGTGACGTCGATCTGTCCGGCGCCGGCATCGATGTCCGCGTCGACCTGGGAACAGGCGGACCGGGCAGGGCGTTTGTGCGTACCACCGACTTGTCCCACGCATACGTCGAAATCAACTCCGCATACAGCTCATAAAAGGAAAGCAAGGAAATAGTCATGCTTCAGGGGCTCACGAATCAAGATCGGGCCAACGTCCTGGCCGAGGCGCTGCCCTGGTTGCAGCACTTCCGGGACAAGGTCGTGGTGATCAAGTACGGCGGCAACGCCATGGTGGATGACCGACTCAAGGCGGCGTTTGCGGCCGACATGGTCTTCCTGCGTACGGTTGGCGCAAAGCCCATCGTTGTCCACGGTGGCGGCCCACAGATTAATGAAATGCTCGGCAAACTCGGCATCGAAGGCGAATTTAAGGGCGGCTTCCGCGTTACGACGCCTGAGGTTATGGACGTCGTGCGCATGGTGCTCTTTGGGCAGGTCGGCCGCGGATTGGTCAATCTCATCAACTCGCACGGGCCATATGCAGTGGGAACCTCCGGTGAGGATGCCGGCCTTTTCACCGCCACCAAGCGCTTGGTGGACATTAAAGGCGAGCTCACCGACATCGGCATGGTCGGAGACATCATTGACGTCAACCCGGCAGCGGTGATGGACATCGTCGAATCCGGGCGTATCCCGGTGGTTTCGACCATTGCGCCAGGCGCAGACGGCGCGGTTTATAACATCAATGCGGACACGGCTGCCGGCGCACTCGCCAAGGCAGTGGGTGCAGAGCGCATGGTGATCCTCACCAACGTTGAGGGACTCTACACCGATTGGCCCAGCAGGGACTCGCTGGTGTCGAAGATTGAATGTGGCCAGTTGGAGGCCCTGCTTCCAGGCCTGGACAGCGGCATGATCCCCAAGATGGAATCGTGCCTCAATGCAGTCCGCGGGGGAGTCAGCGCTGCGCACGTTATTGACGGACGCATCGCACACGCAGTTCTCCTCGAGCTGCTGACCATGGGTGGTATCGGAACGATGGTGCTGCCTGACAACTACAAGCGGGAAGACTACCCAGCGGGCACCGTCTTCAGGAAGGACGACAACGCATGAGTAACCTAACAGAGAAGTGGGGCCAGGTCATCACCAACACCTACGGAACCCCGCCGGTGGCGTTCGTATCCGGCAAGGGCGCTACCCTCACCGACGAAGAGGGCAAAACCTACATCGACATGCTCGCTGGCATCGCAGTGAACTCGTTGGGGTACGGGCACCCAGCGGTAGTGCAGGCAGTCAGCGAACAGGTGGCCAAGGTTGGCCACGTGTCCAACCTCTTTGCAAGCGAGCCAGTGGTGAATGCGGCAGGCAAGCTCATTGAACGCATCGGTGACAGGGATGCCCGCGTTTTCTTCTGCAATTCCGGCGCGGAAGCAAACGAGGCGGCATTCAAGCTTGCACGCTTGACCGGCCGCCGCCGGATTCTCGCCGCGCACCACGGTTTCCACGGCCGCACCATGGGTTCTTTGGCCATGACTGGGCAGCCGAGTAAGCGCAATGCCTTCGAGCCATTCCCCGGCGGGGTGGAGTTCTACACCTACGGCGACATCGACTACCTGCGCACTTTGGTGGAACAGGATCCGCAAGATACTGCGGCTATCATTCTGGAGCCCATCCAGGGCGAAACCGGAGTGATTCCGGCTCCGGACGGATTCCTCAAGGCTGTGCGCGAGCTATGCGATGAGTACGGCATCCTCATGATGGTTGACGAGGTGCAAACAGGCGTTGCACGGACCGGCGACTTTTTTGCGTTCCAGCATGAGGGCGTGCTTCCCGACGTCGTAACGATGGCGAAGGGTTTGGGTGCTGGCCTTCCTATCGGCGCGACCATCGCTAGGGGAGCTGCCAAGGATCTCTTCCAGCCCGGCAGCCATGGCACGACCTTCGGCGGAAACCCTGTATCCTGCGCTGCAGCGAACGCCGTGCTGGATGAAATTGATTCCGAGTTCCTCACTGAGGTCACCCGCAAGGGCGAAAAACTGGCAAAAGGCGTAGAAAAGTCGGGACTCGTAGACAGCACACGTGGCCGAGGGCTTATGCTTGGTGTTGTATTAAATAAGCCGGTGGCTAAGGAAGTCGTCGCGGAGGGACTCAAACAGGGACTGATTCTGAACGCCCCAAACAAGTCCGTTGTGCGTTTGACCCCGCCTTTGGTCATCAGTGACGAGGAGATCGCTTTGGCACTTGAACGTCTCCTCGCTGTAATGGAGGTATGTGCATGAGTGTGCGGCACTTTCTAGCGGACGATGACTTGTCGCCTGCTGAGCAGGCCGAGGTCCTTGACCTCGCCCTCAAGCTGAAGGCCGAACCATTTTCAGAACGGCCACTCGAAGGCCCTAAATCAGTGGCCGTCTTGTTCGATAAGACTTCAACGCGTACCCGTTTCTCCTTCGAAGCAGGCATTGCCCACTTGGGAGGACATGCCATCGTTACCGAGACCAAGTCCACGCAGATGGGCAAGGGGGAGACGTACCAGGACACCGCAGCAGTGCTCTCGCGTTTTGTGGAGGCAATCGTGTGGCGCACGTATGACCACCAAAACTTCCTCGAGATGGCTGAGACCGCCACGGTTCCCATCGTGAATGCCTTGTCCGACGACCTGCACCCGTGCCAGATCCTGGCGGATTTGCTGACCTGCCGTGAGAACTTCAGCGACCTGAAGGGCCGCAAGGCGGTGTACCTCGGCGACGGCAACAACAACATGGCTAACTCCTACATGCTGGGATTTGCCACCGCTGGCATGGAAGTGGGGATTATCGCGCCGGAGGGATTCCAACCCCAGCAGGAATTCGTCGATCGCGCACGGCAGCGTGGCTCCATCACCGTAACGGACTCGCTCGAGGCTGTGCGCGGCGCAGACGTCGTCATCACGGATACCTGGGTCTCAATGGGGCAGGAGGCTGACGGGCTCGATCGCCGTACGCCTTTTATTCCTTATCAGGTCAATGCCGACGTCATGGCAATGGCTAAGGATGATGCTATTTTCCTGCACTGCTTGCCGGCTTATCGCGGCAGTGAGGTTTCCGCCGAGGTAATCGATGGACCGCAGTCCCGTGTCTTTGACGAGGCGGAGAATCGTCTGCATGCGCAGAAGGCTTTGCTCGTGTGGCTACTCGCTTATAACAAGGAGAACGCTTAAGACATGACCACGACACCAACCACTCGCAATGCTCGCCAGGCCAAGATCCTGGAGATCTTGGACCGCACCAGGGTGACTAGCCAGGTACAGCTTTCTGAGCTGCTCCTCGATGAAGGAATCAACATCACGCAGGCAACGTTGTCCCGCGACCTGGACGAGCTAGGTGCGAAGAAGGTTAAGCGCGATAGCGGCCGCTCCTTCTATATGGTCGGCGGCGAGCTCGAGCAGTTCGAAGACCAAGTGAACGGTCCGCGTGAGAAACTGCGCCGTATGCTTGAAGAGTTGGTTGTTTCCCACGATCACTCCGGAAATATCGCAATGCTGCGTACTCCGGCCGGTGCCGCACAGTACCTCGCTTCGTTCATTGATCGCGTTGGGCTTAGCGACGTCGTTGGCTGTATCGCTGGTGACGACACTATCTTTGTTCTCGCACGCGAAGGAACAACCGGGGAAGAGCTGGCCTTAAAACTTACTTCCCGCGCCATTTAAGTTTTATAGGGTTAGTCGTATAATATTAATTCTACTTCAGTAAAACCCACAGAAATCTACAGAATCACTCGGACGAAGCACTTCGGACGAGTAACCCTCAAGGAGATTCATCATGACTGCACGCGTAGTGCTCGCTTACTCTGGCGGACTGGATACGTCCGTCGCCATTCCATACCTGTCCAAGATGACCGGTGGCGACGTTGTCGCCGTCTCCCTTGACCTCGGTCAGGGCGGCGAGGACATGGAGTCCGTACGCCAGCGTGCACTCGATTGTGGTGCGGTTGAGTCGATCGTCATCGACGCAAAGGACGAGTTTGCCGAGGAGTACTGCCTGCCGACCATCAAGGCAAACGGTATGTACATGAAGCAGTACCCGCTGGTATCTGCAATCTCCCGCCCGCTCATCACCAAGCACCTGGTCAAGGCTGCTCAGGAGCATGGCGGAACCCACGTTTCCCACGGCTGCACCGGTAAGGGCAACGACCAGGTTCGCTTTGAGGTTTCCTTCCGTGCTCTCGATCCTTCCCTGGAAATCATTGCTCCGGCACGTGACTACGCATGGACCCGCGACAAGGCTATCGCCTTCGCTGAGGAGATCAACCTGCCAATCGAGCAGTCCGCATCCTCGCCATTCTCCATCGACCAGAACGTATGGGGCCGTGCAGTGGAGACCGGTTTCCTGGAGGATCTGTGGAACCCGCCGACAAAGGACCTCTACGCCTACACCGAGGACCCAGCACTGGGTAACGCTCCGGATGAGGTTGTCATCTCCTTCGAGAAGGGCAAGCCAGTAGCTATCGACGGCAAGCCAGTCACCGTCCTGCAGGCAATCGAGGAGCTCAACCGCCGTGCAGGTGCACAGGGCATTGGCCGTTTGGACATGGTCGAGGACCGCTTGGTCGGTATTAAGTCCCGCGAGGTTTATGAGGCCCCAGGCGCAATCGTTCTCATCAAGGCACACGAGGCTCTGGAAGACGTCACCGTCGAGCGCGAGCTGGCGCGTTACAAGCGTCTGACTGACGCTCGCTGGGCCGAGGAGGTCTATGACGGTCTCTGGTACTCCCCGCTGAAGCGCTCCTTGGATGCATTCGTCGAGTCCTCCCAGGAGAACGTCTCGGGCGATATCCGCATGGTTCTGCACGCAGGCACCGCTACCGTAAACGGTCGCCGCTCTGGCCAGTCGCTGTACTCCTTCGATCTGGCAACCTACGACACAGGCGATTCCTTCGACCAGACTGCAGCCAAGGGCTTTGTCCAGCTGCACGGCCTGTCCACCCAGATTTCTAACCAGCGTGACCGCGACGGCGGTTTCCCAACCGGAAAGTAAAAATGCACAAGACCAACGAGGGCGCACTGTGGGGTGGCCGCTTCTCCGGCGGCCCTTCCGAGGCGATGTTTGCCCTGTCCGTGTCCACTCACTTCGACTGGGTGCTGGCACCTTACGATGTTCTAGCATCCAAGGCGCACGCCAAGGTTCTGCATAAAGCAGGGCTGCTTTCCGACGCCGACCTTGAGACCATGCTTTCCGGCTTGACCGAGCTGGGGGAGAAGGTGGCCTCCGGTGAGTTCGGCCCGCTGCCGACCGACGAGGATGTGCACGGCGCCATGGAGCGCGGGCTCATTGACATTGTTGGCCCAGAGGTAGGCGGACGTCTGCGTGCTGGTCGTTCCCGTAACGACCAGGTGGCTACGTTGTTCCGGATGTGGGTGCGCGACGCGGTTCGCGACATCGCTATTCAGGTCACCGACCTGGTTGACGCGCTGTCCAAGCAGGCGGCTGTTCACCCGGATGCCATTATGCCGGGCAAGACGCACTCGCAGGCCGCGCAGCCGATTCTTCTCGCGCACCAGTTGCTGGCACATGCCCAGCCGCTGCTTCGCGACGTCGATCGCATCCGCGACCTAGACAAGCGCCTTGCGGTTTCCCCGTATGGCTCGGGCGCCCTCGCTGGTTCCTCGCTGCACCTGGATCCAGAGGCAATCGCAGAGGAACTCGGCTTCGATTCCTCCGCAGAGAACTCTTTGGACGGTACTGCTTCTCGTGACTTCGCTTCTGAGACCGCCTTCGTGTTGGCTCAAATCTCGGTGGACATGTCGCGCCTGGCCGAGGAAATCATCTATTGGTGCACGCCGGAATACGGCTACGTCACCTTGGATGACGCATGGTCAACCGGTTCATCCATCATGCCGCAGAAGAAAAATCCCGACGTCGCCGAGCTGACCCGTGGCAAGACGGGCCGTCTCATCGGCAACCTATCCGGTCTGCTTGCGACGTTGAAGGCACAGCCTTTGGCCTACAACCGCGATCTGCAAGAGGACAAGGAGCCCATCGTCGATTCGGTGGCCGAGCTCAACCTCCTGCTGCCCGCTATGACCGGTCTGGTCTCCACCCTTGTCTTCCACGAAGACCGCATGCGTGAACTTGCTCCGCGTGGCTTCACGCTGGCTACCGATCTAGCTGAGTGGATGGTGCGCCAAGGTGTGCCGTTCCGAGAGGCGCACGAAGCATCCGGTGCCTGCGTTCAGATTGCAGAGAAGCGGGGAGTGGATCTGGTGGATCTCACCGACGAGGAACTCGCCGGCGTCGACAAGCGCCTGCTGCCTGCCGTGCGCGAAGTCCTCACCATTGACGGTGCTGTGGCCTCCCGCTCGACCAAGGGCGGAACCGCCGGAGTGCGCGTTGCCGAACAACGTCAGCGCGTGGACGAGCTTTCCGCGCAGTCCCGCGCGTGGGCTCAGACCCCGGTTATTCCGGCCAACTAGCCTTAACCTTGCCGGCCATCTCGAAATCTTCGGGGATGGTCGGCTTTTCTTTGTTTGTTAGTTACCTCCGAGGTATTCGCGGGCCGACGCCGCTCTCTGTAGTGCGGAGATGTAGGATGAACGCCATGAGTCTTGATCCACAACTGCTAGAGATTTTGGTCTGCCCACAAGACAAGGGCCCGTTGACCTATATCGAGGACAAAGAAGTTCTGGTCAATGAGCGTCTAGGCGTGGCCTATCCCATTGAGGACGGAATCCCAGTGATGCTCGTTGACCATGCGCAGGCTTGGCCTCCGTACTCCGCACACGAGTCCTAATTTTCAAAGCCGCAGCTCCGTGGCAAGTCCTAGTACAAGTTGCACGTGGTTCGTGTTCTTCGAGCACAACCTTCTAATCAAGAAAGTCTTTTATGAATATCATCGATGAGCTGTCTTGGCGCGGCCTCATTAACCAGTCCACCGATCTCGAGGCTCTGCGTGACGAGTGCGAGAAGCCCATCACGCTGTACTGCGGATTCGACCCAACTGGCGACTCACTGCATGCGGGCCACCTGGTGCCGATGATCATGCTGCGCCGTTTCCAGCAATTCGGCCACCGTCCGATCACTGTGGCCGGCGGTGCCACGGGCACCATTGGTGACCCTCGAGACGTGGGGGAGCGTTCCATGCTCAGCATGGAGACCATTGAACAGAATCTGCAGGCAATCCAGAAGCAGCTGCGCCGCTTCGTAGACTTTGAGGGCGACAACCCTGCGATCATGGTCAACAACGCGGATTGGACCATGAACATGTCCGTCATTGAGTTCCTGCGCGACGTGGGAAAGAACTTCTCCCTCAACACAATGTTGGACCGCGACACCGTGAAGCGTCGCCTTGAGTCTGACGGCATCTCTTACACGGAGTTCTCGTACATGCTTCTGCAGTCGAATGACTACGTTCACCTGCACCGCGAATACGACTGTGTGCTGCAAATTGGCGGTGGCGATCAGTGGGGCAACATTGTCTCCGGTGTTGATTTGAACCGTCGTATGGATAACGCCAAGGTTCATGCACTGACCGTGCCTTTGGTAACTGATGCATCGGGCCAGAAGTTCGGTAAGTCCACCGGTGGCGGCAAGCTCTGGCTGGATCCGGAGAAGACCTCTGCTTACTCTTGGTACCAGTACTTCCTTAATGCAGGCGATACTGTGGTCATCGATTACCTGCGGTGGTTTACCTTCCTCACCCAGGAGGAGATCGCAGAATACGAGAAGGCCGTGGCCGAAGAGCCATTCAAGCGCGCTGCTCAACGCCGCTTGGCGCAGGAGATGACGAACCTCGTCCATGGCGAAGACGCCACCAAGGCTGTGGAGCTTGCGGCACAAGCGTTGTTCGGCAAGGCCGAGCTGAGCGACCTGGATGAGAAGACTCTGGCAGGTGCACTCGCTGAAACCACCGTTGCAGAGATAGGTGAGGGCGAGCCGCGTACTGCCGTTGACTTGCTTGTTGCCTCTGGCTTGGCAGATTCCAAGGGTGCTGCACGCCGCACCATCAAGGAAGGCGGCGCATACATCAACAACCAGCGCGTTGAGTCGGAAGACTGGGAGCCATCCTCGGAAGACCTGCTGCACGGTGCTTGGTTGGTGCTGCGCCGCGGAAAGAAGAACTTCGCTGGCGCTCGTCTTGCGTAACGCTCGTTAAGAGGAGTTGAACAACTCCTTCACAGCGTGCGTTGAAAACCGTCCACCATCGGTGGGCGGTTTTCGCTTTTAAGCAGGCGATTTGTCAAGTGTTGTAGCCGTGCGTATATTAATTCGAGTCGCCGCGGCAAGCGGATGACACGGAGATTAACACCGGGTTGACAAGGTCTAAACATGTTGACTAGGATGTGAACTCCAGCCGTTCGAAGGAAAGTGCTTCATAGAAGCAGTTGAATTCGATACGAATGATGTCTGAGAACTCAATAGTGTGCCAATGTACTTTTACTACTTTGTGGTGATCGTGATTGTGCTGACCGGGCTAGGTGTTTGGTTGGTGTGGTGTGTGCCGGATCGGGCCTTTTGGGGCGCGATTGTAAATAATTAAGTTTATTTGTTTGGTATGCATTGTTGAATTGCGTGAATCATTTTTGTGGTTTGACTGCCCCCTTTTTGTGCCCCGTCGGGTTGGGGGTGGTTGTGATTTTTCTTTGTATAGTAATTTTTGGATTTGCCAGCCTTATTAAGAGTCAATGTTGTTGATTATTCAGTGGTGTTGGTTTTGGTTGGTTTGTCTTTTTGTTAGGTTTGGGC
>NZ_KV788344.1:0-1054 GCF_001807215.1 Corynebacterium sp. HMSC05D08
TGTGTCGGATGTTGGCGGCGTGGATCAGGCACCGCAATATGTAGTGGTCGAGGTTGCGGAATCCCAGGGCGATGCCGCGTAGGAATTCCAACCGACCGTTAATCGCTTCCACAGGTCCGTTGGATACTCCGTGATCGAAGTAGGCGAGGATGTCTTTGCGGCGTTTGTTCATGGTCCTGCCGAGCTGCGCGATCTCAGCGATCCCGGCGTCTTTGATGTCAACAAGCGTGTCAATGAGCGTGCTCATGGCTTTCTTGGCTGCTTGCTTGTTGGGATTGTTGTAGCAGCTTATGACTTGTTGGTAGTAGGTCCAGGTCTCTTGTAGCGGCGCGTAGTCGTCGTCGAAGTCAAACAGTTCCTCAAGCCTCCCGCGTTGCTTGTCGGTGAGTAGGTGCTCGGTGGTCAACAGTGTTTTCCGGTTGCGGTAGAGCGGGTCTTTGCTGCGGCCACGTCGGCCTGTTGTTTCTAACTGGAGCCTGGTGCGGCACTTGGTGAGCTTGTCACCGGCCAGGCGTACAACGTGGAACGGGTCCATGACTTGAGTGGCTTTCGGAATGACTTCGCCAGCGGCGGTGGCATAGCCTTGGAAGCCGTCCATGCTGATGATTTTGACCTGATCGCGGAACTGCTCGCTGTGATTATTCAGCCATGTTCGTAACGCGTCAGCGCTTCTGCCTGGGACAACGTCAAGAAGCCGAGCGGGGCGGATGACGTTTCCATCCTTGTCGTGGTGGTCGGTCATATCAACGATGACGGTGACGTATCCGTCGCGCCATTTGCGTCGGTTGTGCGACCAGCGATGCTCATCAACACCGATGACCTTGACCCCGTCGAGGTAGTGCTCGTCGTTGTAGATCAAGTCCTGGACAGCGGCTAAGGCCAAGGCGTTGGTGGTATCCCACCCCAGGCCTAATGACTTGGCTGCAGCGGCAACGCTCATCCGATCTAGGCAGAGTCGTTGCAGGATCCAGCGGGTCACCCTGTCCGTGGTCTTTGAATTGTCGGGCGCGCAGGTAAGGCCCGCGCGGAAGATCTTCTGCAAGCAGCGCTTGTT
>NZ_KV788345.1:0-1807 GCF_001807215.1 Corynebacterium sp. HMSC05D08
CTTCTGGTGGGGCTCGGTGTTCCTGGTGAACGTGCCCGTAGTGGCGCTGGTGCTGGTTGCTACCTGGTTGATCCGCCCGGCCAATGACCCGGATCCTTCGAAGCGCTGGGATGCCGTGTCTTCGATACTGGTGATGATCGGGCTCGTCGGAACGGTGGTGGCCATCAAGGAGATCGGCCACGCGCCCCCGTCTGTCGCGACCATTGTTGTTGCGCTGCTCGTTGCTGCCATCGGGTTCTGGCTCTTCGTGCGCCGTCAGCGGCGCCTGGAGAATCCGCTGCTGGAGTTCTCCATCTTCCTCAACCCGGCGTTCAGTGCTGGCGTGCTCGCCGCGGCGTTCGCGATGTTCGCCATCGGTGGCATCCAGCTTGTCACCACGCAACGGTTCCAGCAGGTCGTCGGCTTCAGTCCGCTGGAGGCTGGGCTTTTGGTTGCCGTGATTGCCGTGGGCTCGTTGCCGACAGCGCTCCTGGGTGGTGCCTTCTTGCACCGTGTCGGGCTGCTCGCGCTGATCACCGGTGGTCTCGCCGTCGCCACCGGCGGCGTCGTGGTGACGGTAGTCGGGTTCCAATCATCCTTCGGCGTGCTGGTTCTCGGCCTTCTGGTGACGGGTGCCGGTCTCGGAGCTGCCCTGTCGGTCGCCTCCACCGCCATCATCGGGAACGTGCCGGTGCGCCGTGCAGGCATGGCCGCTTCCCTCGAAGAGGTCTCCTACGAGTTCGGCAGCCTCATCGCCGTGTCCGTGCTCGGAAGCCTGCTCACGGCCATCTATACCGCCAGTGTTGTCCTCCCCAACGGCGCACCGGCGGCGGCTGGTGACGGTATCGCTGAGGCACTGGAGGCGGCGCAGGGAGACGCCGCCATCATTCAGGCGGCCTCCACGGCCTTCGACTCCGCGTACCTCGTCGTGATGCTAGTCGTTGCCGGCGTCCTGGCAGCGGCCACTGTCATCACGGGAGTGCTGCTGCGTCGGTACCTGCCTGGCACGCAGTCGCAGCTGCACTCCGAGCACTGACCACGAAAGGACCGCTCATGCGGACCAGCAAACGAGACTCCATCCTCCAAGCCGCCCTCCACGTTGTCGAAACCGACGGCGTCACGGCCGTCACGTACGAATCGGTGGCCGCCGCCTCCGGACTCACCAAAGGTGGGCTGCTCTACCACTTCCCCTCGAAGGACGCCCTGGTGCTCGCGCTGCACGAGCATCTTGCCGAGCGCTGGGACCACGAGATGATCAACGTCCTGGGCAAGGACCCAGACGAGGCAACGCAGGACGAGCGCGTCGCCGCCTACGCCCGCGTGAGCGCTCGCAGCGCCACTGGCCCCGAGCTGCTGTTCATGCTCGAGGCGAGCACCGACAGCGAGCTCAACAAGCCGTGGAGAAGGGTCATCTCCCGATGGATACCCGACCCTGCCGAGATTGACCCGACTGACCCTCGGGCGCTGCAGAAGATGGTCGCGTACCTTGCCGCCGACGGACTCTGGCTTAGCGAATCCGTCGGAGCCGCCCCCCTTCCGCCCGAACTGCGCGCCGCGCTGGCAGAGCACCTCGCCCACTCCGTTGCGGACGCAGCCGGAACCTCGAGCAACGCGGCGAACCGATGAGCGCATCCATCTCGCAGATCTGAACCGATCCAGGTTCGCTGCCGCTGCCTTTCGCCTTCTCAAGAGGCTGCTCGTTCGCGGCCTCGTCGAGTCAGTGCCATACAGGGGCACCCCAGCGGGACAGTTACGGCGCAGTAGTTTGCTGTTGCCAATAGGCTCGGTCTCGCCATTTTTGCGACACATCTGTCGCACTGGGTGTACC
>NZ_KV788346.1:0-690 GCF_001807215.1 Corynebacterium sp. HMSC05D08
GTGTCGATTTGGGGTAGTTGGTACCGCGAGTCCGCGTAGTTGGTACCGGGGTTCCACGTACCCGGTACTGCAAGGGGGTTTTCTTTCATAGTTGATGTTGGCGGCACCACGATCCGCTGGTGTTGCGTCAACTTCTACTTGGAAGGAGCTGGTCCTTGTGGCCAACTTCAAACAGATCATCGCGATGTGCCTTGATGGTGCTAGCTACGCGCAGATCACACACGCATTGGGATGTTCACGACGAGAAGTATCCCGCGCAAAGAAAGTCATCAACGATGAGGCACTAACTCCAGAGCGTTTCCGTCAACTTCCACCGGGATGGTTCGATGATCGATTCAGCGACGGCCGGAGTAAGCGGACGATGTCCTACGACCAGCCTGATTTTCACGCTCTTGCACGCAAGCTGAAAAGTACAAAGCATGTGACCAGGCATAAGCTGTGGATGGACTACTTATCGCAGCCGTGTCCGACGGACAAGACAAAGTACCAGTACTCCCAGTTCTGCAGTGGGCTCAATGAGTTTCTGCGTGCCAATGATCTCGTTGAAGTTATCACCCATGAGCCAGGCCAAGAGCTTTACGTTGACTGGGCCGGTGACAAAGTGCCAGTGACGGATCAGGCCAGTGGTGATACCGCATTCAAGGCGTCATTGTTCGTCGCGGTCAGCCCATACTCAGGGCTGATGTACGT
>NZ_KV788347.1:0-2053 GCF_001807215.1 Corynebacterium sp. HMSC05D08
CCCCCGACGTGTCCACTTTCCGGGGGTCGGGCCCTTACACCACTCGGGGCAACCGCCTTATTGAACCAATCCTCAACTGTTTTTCCCGACACAACAGCGCCGTTTTCGGCACCCAAAAACGCCGAAACCTCGGCCACTTTTTCACCCCGAAGCCACACCGAAGCTGGCTGCTTTCCGTCCTCGGAATAGTATGAATCCGGCCCTCGATTCTCATCAACCGTGGATTGATAATAGGTCACAGAATGCGCGCCCATCTTCGCAATAGTCAGCACGCACGCCACCTCCTCTAACCAGCACGGTGAGCATCTGAACACCCCTAAGCACTTCTAGTGCAAATGTACCATGAAACTGGGCGCGCCAGTGAGCGTAGGTCGTGGTCAGGGGGAGTGAACACCTGTGAGCAGATAGCAGGGCGCTTGTGTCAGGCAATGCGCCGGCGCATTCGCGTATCAGTATGAGCAACAGAGCGCGCTCAAACGTTAGGGCGCGCACGCGCAAACGAGTACCAGGACGTGGCAATCAAACGAGGCTAGGAAGTCACGCTTACGTGACTTCCTAGCAGCAAAAAAGGAACCCTAGAGCCTTCTACTCAGCTCTAAGGTTCCTCAACTGTTTTCTTCACGAGCACAGCATGAACAGACTAAAATTCATTGTCCTCTACCTGAACCGTAGGAGAGTCAAATTCCCCAAAACGCTCGAAGTAGTTAAACGTAGTGCCAGACAATTCCACCCATACAAGAAACTGCTGCCATTAAACCAATCCGACGGATAACAAATTTCACTGCCGTTCGCCAGGACGTCAACTGAACAAGAACATCTTCTCCAAGCGCTTTCCAGGTTGTCCCTCCCCCAGCACCTACGCCTAGACATGCCCCGACTACAGACTTAATTTCATCGTGTACAGAGTAAGTAGTAACTGCACCAGCACCATCGGACGAGACGTTATCCGTATCATTCAATTTCTGAATAACGTTTCCATTTTTGTCGATAGCGCCTGTAGTCCCATCGTCATAGTAACGCAAGGCAACTGTAGAGTCCGGTAAGGTTCCCCTTCCAGCTTTAGCGAGACCCTCGTTAGCTTGTTTAAGCTCATCCGACGAAAGTTCTTCACTCTTACCCGGACCAGTGCCTTCTCCTAGTGACGTTTCTTTCGCCCTATCTCCCGCGTAGCCACCAGACTGACACTCTTCAAATCCAGCACCAGCCTTGGTGGACTCGGAAAATTGACTTTCCGTTTGGGCCATTGCTACGCCCTGAGACAAAAGCGAAGCTACGGCGAAAGCTGTAGCCACACCTAACGTCAAAGCTTTATTTTTGATAGCCACTATTTACCCCTCCTGGAACGACGTATGATAAATCGGGATAAAGAACTTATCGCTAGTGCTACAAAAGATCCCACGATCATCGGAATCCACTCCCCGAAACTATCCCCAAGGACGGCATCAGGCATCATTTCACTGATGATAGCGACGGAAAGAACAAGAGATACGACAAAGACTACGGCAGGAACAATCAATATAGAGTTTCCTTTTTTGGCCATAGCATCTCCTTTCTATACTCCCTATTTATCAGTAAGATTAGCATAACTTTCTACACTGCGCAGATCCTAGAGCGCTCACTTTTCCAGGAGAGGTTTCTTCACGTGAGGTTTTATCCAACTGCCTAGCGGCAGGGGAACCGTATATTGCTTACGGTGTGAGCCCCTTTTTACTCCGCAGGAATCATTCCTTGTTCACGCAGCGCAGCAAGGTGTCGAGTGACCGTCGCACGGGACAGCCCCGTCTCCTCCATTATTTGCTTACGCGTCAAAACGGTCCCTGTTTGTACATAGGAGTCACCGATTAAGGCTTGTATACGGGCGCGCGTAGTCTGACCTTCCACTCGCTTCTTACGATGTGTCTTTTCGAGCTTCGACCTTTGTGCTTGCGCATATTTACCTTCGGGGTCGGTTTTCCAGCGTTGTGCGGCTTTCTGTCCACCTCTGCGGCCCATGGTGGCTAGTGCTTTGCGTTCGCTGCTGTGAAGTGCCCCGGGTTTTGTTCCTAGGCATTTG
>NZ_KV788348.1:0-648 GCF_001807215.1 Corynebacterium sp. HMSC05D08
AGGCCGGCGTCCTAGGCCGCTAGACGAACGGGGCTCGTTTAGCTGTCCGTTGCGGACTTGTTAAGAGTAAACGATGCCTAAACACTTAAACAAATCGCCTGCTAGCAATAGAAAAATCCCGAACCCTTTGGCGCTTTTCTTGCGTGGTTAGCAGCTTGCTTTCTCTTAGGCTGGGCGCGGATCGAATCAGTGGTTATTCCGCTTGCAATCTGTTGATAGACAGAGCCTGGAAATTTAGCGTGCCAACTCGGGTTCGGGATGACGCTTAACGTCTAACAGCATTCGCACGAGGCTCCTACTTCTACGAGAGTTGGTTTAAAAGGAAGTTAAGGATTCTAGCGATGCTGCCTAGTCGAAGGCGTTAGAGTAGCGTCGGTGAAAATGATGCGTTTCAATATCCGCCATCTACTCTCCTTTCATCCGGTAACTGCTTGTATCTGCAGTCTAGGCACCGAATATCAGCCGCGGAAGCACTTTGGAGAACTTCCCAGTGGTCCCCCCTGGTACTTAAGCCTAAGACAAGAAGTGCTCGAGATTTAGCGCGCTGGTATGGGGTAAACAAGGACCGGTCCGCGCCGCCAACATAAGAAAAATCCCGAAACACGATCTTTAACGAAAGTGTTTCGAGATTTTCTATTTGTACCCCGT
>NZ_KV788349.1:0-666 GCF_001807215.1 Corynebacterium sp. HMSC05D08
CGGCCTACTAGATCTGGCATGACACGGTGACCAGGCTTACGCCTGGTAGTAATGCATCGACGCCGTTTGCTAAAGCCTTTTAACCCCATGGATTTCATGATGCGTGCAACTTTCTTGTGATTGATCGGGGTATACGTCGTGTCCTCCTTGAGGCTTGCGGCGATGCGTTTAGCACCATAAAGCCCGTGCTCATCATCGAAGATGGTCTTGATTCTTGCACCAATAACGGCATCAGAATACATCTTTAACCTGCGTTTTTTACGGGTGCTCACCCACTTGTAAAACGAGGAACGATTCAGCTTTAACACATCGCACATCCGCTTAACCGAGTACTCGGTTCGGTGGTCATCGACAAACTGGAAGCGGATCACCAGTGAGTCTCTTCGGCAAAATATTTCGCGGCCTTACGCAGGATGTCGCGTTCTTCGCGCAGCTTAGAGACTTCTTTTTCCAGCTGACGGATTCGCGCAGAATCATTCGCCGCTTGGGCTTGATCGTGCACGGCCTTCGTGCGGGCACGTTTGCCAGTGCCGTACTTTTTGACCCAAGAATGTAGCGAGGCACGGTTGATACCGAGCTCAGCTGATGCTGAGTTCAGCGAGAGATCCTAGTTGTTCTCATAGAGGGCTACGGCATCGCGTTTGAACTGTTCGGAGTACCTGGACA